>NZ_JBXUHX010000010.1:135623-178543 GCF_058148845.1 Pantoea sp. RCC30.1
TGTACAAGTGTGAGAATCTGCTCCGAGTACAATATTTCCTGGCTTAAATATTTGATTCTCAAGTGCAATAACGTGACTGATTCCCTCACCTCTTTGATATATATTTATCCCCAGTTTTTTTGCAAACGCCATGGCTTCGTTAACGCGTTTAGCCATGGTTTTATCAGGTACCAGAACTGAATGGTCGAAGAAGAACCCGATTTTATCGGGTTCCTTTACCTCAGCCAGCTGATAGTCTTTGAACAATTTGGCCACGGTAGGTGAATTTCCATCCTGGACATAAACGTAGTCCACATCCACCGTGATCAGTTCACCTGCTGAAACCCGACTTTTGCCACTGTGGGAGGCAATAATCTGGTTAACAATCGGCTGATTACTTTTCATATCTGTTACCCCGCGGTATACAGATCAACTAACACGTGTGGCGGAATCCCACCAGGATGACTCACAGCATGACTTCTGACCCTTTCTAAACAGCGATCCAGAGCCTTATTATCAGAAGCTGTCACGCCTGATTCTTCGAGGAAATGTTTTATAATTGCACGGCCGGAATGTTTACCCACAACCAGACGTCGTTCTCCTCCAACCGTAGCCGGGTCGAAAGGTTCAAAAGTACTGCTGTCTTTGAGCATGCCATTTGCATGAATACCCGACTCATGTGCAAAAACATTGCTGCCAACGATCGGCTGCCATGGCGTGATTTTCTGATGACTGTACTTAGCGACTGTCTGACTCAGCGCGATTAATTTCGTTAAATCGAGTCCCAAATCGATACCGTGAAAAAAATGTAATGCCATAACGACTTGTGCGAAGTCTGGCATGCCCGCTCTTTCACCAATGCCATTTACACAAACATGAAAATATTTTGCACCTGCTTCAATACCGGCGAGCGTATTAGCAACTGCAAAACCAAAATCATTGTGACAGTGGCACTGCAAATCAATTTTGACATTCTTATTTAGGAGTGAGACTTTTTCTTTGTACTGTGATGGAGAAAGAATACCAATAGTGTCCGAGAGGCGTAAACGATCGGCACCAGCCTCAGCAACAACATGGGCGTATTCCTCTAAAAAACCAATGTCAGTGCGGCCTATATCTTCGGCACTGATTGAAACGAACATACCTTTATCTTTTGAAAACTTAACGAGGTCTGAAGCCGTTTTTACCAACCAGGATTTATCTTTCTTAACGCTTTTTTCTAAGTGAATAGTGGAAGTGGGTAGCCCGATATGAACTGCTTTGAATCCAAGCGATATACTATATTCGATGTCTTCAAGCACACCACGATTCCATGCAATGATATTAGTTTCATTTTTCCTCTCTAACATTTCAGATAAAGCCTTTACTTCATCGCCTTTCATTGCCGGTATACCTGCCTCGATCCATTTAACGCCCATGTCAGCAAGCAGGTGAAAAATTTCAACTTTTTGTTCTGGCGTGAATGCAACTCCGGGAGCTTGTTCACCATCGCGTAAGGTTGTATCTTCAAGAATAAGGTTCTTCTTTAGCATTTTAAATTTCCTCGCATTGTATTATTTATTGGCGTATTTATTATTAGGTCTTTTCAAACCCAGTTTTTCTCTTAATGTTCCGGTAGAATAGGATTTCTTAAACCTCCCTTTATTTTGGATAATTGGTATTACATTATCAAAAAGATCAATGAGAGACTCAGGCATGAGTGGAGGCATAATATTGAAACCATCACATGCATCGTTGTCGACCCATTTAATCATTTCATCAGCTAAATCCTGATATGAACCTGTAAATGTATAATGTCCCCTTGAAATAATTATTTTTTCATAGAGCTGTCTGATTGATAAATTGTCCTTTCTTGCAAGATCGATTATTATCTGTTGCCTGCTCTGGTTACCATTAGATTTTGGTAGTTCTGGCAATGGTCCATCAGGATCATAATTTTTTAATTCCACTCCCCCAAGTAAATCTGAAAGCATACTCAGTCCAAATGGTTGTGGTATTAGTGCATTAAGATCTTGTAGTAATTTTTCAGCTAGACATTCATTTTTTGAAATATAATAACTTAATCCAGGAAGTACAAGAAGTTCATTTTTATCTCTTCCATATTTTGCCATTCTTCCTTTGAGATCGTTATAGAACTTTTTAGCATCTTCAATGTTATTTTGTGCGGTAAAAACAATGTCAGCTGTTTTAGCAGCTAATTCCTTTCCTTCTTCCGAAGAACCAGCCTGTACGACCACTGGATAACCCTGGGGCGGACGAGCTATGTTTAATGGCCCTTTTACATTAAAAAATTCACCGTTGAAATTAATTTCCCTGTATTTGTCCTTAAAGAAGAATTGCCCACTTTTTTTATCCCTTACCAATGCATCATCATCCCAACTGTCCCATAAACCGCTTATAATTTGCCATGCTTCAGAGGCCATATCATAGCGCTTTGAATGTTCCGGATGCACTGCAAGACCAAAATTCTGAGCCGCATCCGATTTTGAGGATGTCACCAGATTCCATCCGGCCCGCCCTCTGCTAATATAATCCAGCGAAGCAAATTCCCGCGCAATATTATAAGGGTGCTTATATGTTGTTGATGCTGTAGCAATTAGTCCTATATTCTGTGTCTTAGAAGCCAAATACGATAACAATGTTAATGGCTCCAGAACTGATACTCTACTTCCATAACCATCCATATTGTCCTGGAATACAGAAGGTGTATCTGCCAGAAAGAGTAAATCTGCGAATCCATTCTCACATATTTTTGCAATATTAGCGTATGCATCAATATTAAGCGCTGCTCCAGCATCGACGCTACTATGACGCCACGAAGCGGGATGATGACCCGTTCCATATGATATATATGCACCTAATATTATTTCCTTTTTTTTCATCGGTGTATCTCCCTCAGGGAATTAGTGAAATAATATCTTTCACGCTCATGCATGAATTTTCGACTTCCTCGGTTCTACCATGTTTTAATATTTCTTTTGAAACATTTTCCATTGCTTTGTAAGCAGCCCTGAGCATGTGATTTGCATAAATAACAATATTAAATCCAGCTTCGCTGAGCTCCTTATTACTTGTTGCAGAATAGGTGGTAGGAACACAAATTAAGGGTACTGATGGGTGTTTTTTCCTGAATTCTTTACTAAATAAGAAAACTTCATCTGGTGTCTTTTTACAACTGTGGATCATGATTCCATCTGCTCCCGCTTGAACGTAAGCGTCGGCTCTTATGAGTGCATGATTAACATCATAACCAGCTATAAGACTTTCAAGTCTGGCAATAATCATAAAATCTTCAATGCTTACAGCTTCTTTACCTTTTTTTATTTTTTCTGAAAACTCTTTAGTATCAGCGAGTGTTTGTTCCACTTCGGTTCCGAACAGCGAATTCTTCTTTAAACCAGTTTTATCCTCAATGATGACTCCATTAACACCGATTTTAATCATTCGTTTTACGTAATAATTAAAATGTTCAGGCTGTCCTCCAGTATCAGCGTCCATTATGATCGGCATATCAGTAACATTTCGTATGTCAGATATGTTTTCAAGCCTACTACTCAGTGCCAGTGTTTCATTGTCGGGAATGCCGCGAGATGCAGAATCAGTTAGTGAACTCGACCATATACCGTCGAATTTAACCGTTTGTCCTTGGGAGTTGGTTTGTTCAGCTTTAGAAGCAATTAATGCTGATAGAGGATTATGGGCCTCAATAAAAATCAGAGTGCCTTTTTCTGCAAGGAGTTTTTTGATCATGGCAACACCTTTTTTACGTGAAGGTAAGGTATTAAGACACTTATAGGGAGTGCCTGTCTAAATAGTTTACTTTCCGAGGTGCGTAAAAAAGTGCAAAGAAATCCAAATTAGAAATTTCTTTCAAGGCTATAATTAGTTATTAATTTGTGTTTTGCATCATTAAGACGCATCTGCGAAAGTTTTTTATTTTCTGTTGTTTCCACCCTCATGTCTTTCTCTTGTTTCGTAAGAATTACTTATAACTACTTGTGAAGATTCACTTCAATCAATTTGATATTTCAAATTGTTAAATATGATGTAAAGAATTGTCAATATTGTTATTTTCCTATTTAATTCAGTAATATGAAATATTTCACTTTTGTTGTTTTACATCGAAGGAACTGCTTTCTCACAGATAATCATTAAGCATGAAGTGTTAAGTGTATGAATTTTAGTTTTCACATTTTCAGTGATGATATGTAAAACATGATTTTAATTCATGTTTATAAATTCCTGTATTATAAAATAAAACGAAATCATGGAAACAATTGGTTTCCTTAACCCACAACTTTAGTTACAAATGTAATATATTTGTCCTTGCTTCTACTTTTTTCTTTAAGTAAATAAGAATATTCCTTTTTATGTTAATTTGTGTGCGCCCTTAGAAGTTTAACCTTGTAATTTGTCTCATGGTGACTTGATCATTCATCAGTCTTTTATAGGTGTGTTTTATAAGAGTTATCGCTTCTCATACAGGAGAATTCAATCTGGTAGCATTCGATTATGTGATGCACTGAGGTTCAGGGGGCGCCTGCATGGGGCTGCATGCCCCCCTCGGCACTGTCGCTTGAAAATGCCAGCGGTTGCCGGACTGCTGAGGAAATCGAGCGTGGCATATAAACAGGGGAATATTGAACCGGAAAGGAGGAGATGAACTGACTGGCTGCGTTATTTTCGTTAACCAGCAGCGTGCATTCCGGACGGAATTTCTTAAATCAGTGACGCTTGTCAGCAATGCTCAGTCAGCTATCTGAGCGGTAACGCTGAGCAGGTGGCAATAGTGTCTGTGGAGTGCAAATGCAGGGTCACATAAAAAACAGTGTGAAGAAAATCAGGGCTACGATGCATTTTTTACACACTGTTCTCAGGGTATGAGGCTGAAGTCAGTTCTTTGTGTGAAGAAATACGTTGACCTGAAAAGACAATCAGCAGAGGTAGCTGTGATCCTACCCACGTAATGTGGACACAGCCCTAAGCGAGGTTCTGGTTTTCAAATTGTTCCGGGCTGAGACCGCCGCACGCACTGTGGCGACGCCAGCGGTTGTAGTCACTCTCGATATAATTAAACACCGTCGCCCGCATTATTTCCCAGCTGGTAAAGCGTTCTCCGTGGATACATTCCACTTTCAGTGAGTGAAAGAAGCTTTCCACGCAGGCATTGTCATAACAGCAGCCTTTTGCGCTCATGCTCCCGCGCAGATTATGACGCTTCAGCAAGGTCTGATAGTCCGATGAGCAGTACTGCCCACCACGATCCGTGTGAACAATGACATTTTTCGGACGTTTACGCCGCCAGAGCGCCATTTGCAGTGCATCGCAGGCAAGTTGTGCCGTCATACGCGGCGACATCGACCAGCCAATAACTGCACGGGACCACAGGTCAATCACCACCGCCAGATACAGCCAGCCTTCATCTGTACGCAAGTAGGTGATATCACCTGCCCACTTCTCATTTGGGCCACTGGCGTAAAAATCCTGTTTCAGAAGATTCTCTGACACAGGCAAGCCGTGCTCACGGTAACTGACCGGACTGAACTTACGGGTCGCTTTCGCCCGCAGTCCCTGACGGCGCAGGCTGGCAGCAATGGTTTTGATGTTATATTCCGGCAGTTCGTCAGCAAGACGAGGCGCACCATAACGCTGCTTTGCCTCAGTGAATGCCTTACCAACAGCCTCATCGCAGATGAGACGGAACTGCTGGCGTGGACCAGGCTGATGGCGACGCCGGCACCAGACATACCAGCCGCTGCGGGCAACCCGAAGCACCCGACACATGGCTTTGATGCTGAACTCAGCCCGATGTTTTCGATAAAGACATACTTCATTTCAGGCGCTTCGCGAAGTATGTCGCGGCCTTTTTGGAGAATGGCCAGCTCCTCTGTCTGCTCCGCAAGTTGCCGCTTAAGGCGGGCAATTTCAACAGACATTTCCTGCTCACGTTCGGAAGAGGAACAGGCATTCTTTAGCTTGCTGCGCCAGGCATAAAGCTGTGATTCGTAAAGACAGAGTTCGCGGGCTGCGGCGGCCACACCGATACGCTCAGCAAGCTTCAGGGCTTCGTTGCGAAATTCAGGTGTATGTTGCTTACGGGGCTTTTTGCTGGTTGATACTGGTTTAGTCATGAGTCACCTCTGGTTGAGAATTTACTCACTTAGTCCCGTGTCCACTATTCGCGGGTAGGATCATAGTTCATTATTCTGACCGATGTTTTTTTAGGAGAACTCTTTTTTTCGCCGCTTAGCCATTTCTAGAATATTTTTTAGGTATTCAAAATGATTGATAATATTTTTCATTACAATGGCTCCAAGGGAAACTCCAAGAATTAAACATAAACCTAATGTTGAAACTATATTAGCAATGCTGGATTTGAATAATCCATTGGCTAAAATATGGCCTATTTTTTCAAGTCCTCCCAGAGATTGTACGGCGGAGTAAGATAATCCTAAAATTGATAAAATAGCAGTTTTTGTACCGAAGAAATCTGATATACGTGCTTTAAAACGTTCAGTTTTAAGGTTTAACCAATATGTTGCATATTCTAATTCAGTAAAAGAATAATGATCGAGTTGTTCAACATTCTTCTCATCGTGATTGATTTCCATTTGAAAGTCGTTCACTACTTCCTTTCGCATATTAAGGAAGAATTTCATATCAGCGACTATAGGTGTTGAAAAGCATATAATTCCAAAGATATGATTCATTATAAGTAGCAATAAAGCGTAAATTTCTACGCTCTTTTTATCAATATTAAAATTTAAGCATAGAATAATTAGTGCCCCCAACAGCAGAAGACATAGAAGGCATCCAAGCAAAGAGTAGTTTTGTATTTTTACTGAGGTTTTTTTCTTGGATTTTATCAAGGCAAATGGAGTATGTGGTTCCATTTTACTAAGAATGCTAACTATCTGATTAACTCTATTCATTTTGTTCTCGCACGTCTAAATTTAAATATTTTTGATCTAGGCAATCTATCTTCAGTGATTTAAATCAGAACACAATACATAATTAACAGGGGCGATTTTTTAAAATTTTAATATTTAGAATTATTTAAATTCTTCTATTATTTTTTGATTATAGTCTTCTAAATATTTTTGTAATTCATTTCTGTCAATCAAACGTACTTTTGCTGATTCAGCAAGTTCTTTAGCCGAATTAGTGAAATATGAATTTGTAATAACCATTGCTTCGTCACATGAGTAAAATGCTTTAGCGGAGATAGCTTGTTGTACTGCTGAATTACCAACTGAGCCAGAATAGTTTTTTGCTTGGATAACAATGTTTTTATCGAAGCGAGTGACAAAAAGATCTGCACCTTGATCTTGGGTTCTTTTGGTTTCTTTAACATCATACCCAAGAGTTTGGAATATCTTGACTAAGAAGTCTTCAAATTCAAAACCATTCATTGAATCAACTGAGTACATATTAACATATTTATCGGGATTGAAATGTTCAAGGCGTATAGCCAATCTTTCAACCAGTATGTCAAAATATATAGTTTCACAGATTGATATATACTTTCTAATATTATCTATTAAGATCAATGGTGTGCCAGGAGTGTTTTGTGCGTTCTCATTGAATTCTAATGCAGAGAAAGCTATTTTATTGCTCCAGACAAAGTATAGAAACAATGATAGATCAGCTCTAAATGTTGTTCCTGCCTCTTCAATCCATGATTTCAAAGATTCTGTTAATGTAGGTTTGATATGTCTTTTGATCTCTTTCGCAAACCCGTTATATACAGCGTTGAAAGATGTAGTAAGCAAAAGCTTGTCCAAAAGCATTGGCAGCTCTTCTAATTCATTAAATCCCTTTCGAACAAGAACCTCACGGAATAATACAAAATCAGAATAAGTGCTTTTGTCTTCCGATAAATCACTTTCTGACCGCTTATCATGTGAAAATTTTGTGGTGTAGATGAAATTAGTGAAGTAAGGATCCTTAAATGTTGCATATTTATCCAAGACATTTTGCAGGAGACTATTGAGTTGGGATTGCTCTTTCTTTTTTCCGAATAAGTCTTTTATGATTCCTTTTGACTGATATTGAAACTCTGGATAAAAAGAGGGATTAAGAGGAATCATTTGTTCTGAGGTTACAGGGAGAGGCGTTTTTGTGCCCCATGAATTCGTTGCAGTTGGTACTCCGCCAGAACACCATGGACAAATAATTTCGAAAGATGTCTTGCTGCATGAGTAACACTGATAAATCATTAGGCTATTTCCTTTTAAAATTATTAGGCTTAGTTAGGATCTTTAGATCATAAAGTAGAGTTGCGATTTTTGTGGTTGAGTATGATAGTAGGTGCAAATAGTTTTCAGACTTTTAAATCATAGTAATCATTTACTGAATCATTTTCCAATCCTGATGAAAAGCTGTAGTTGCCACTTGCTGACAGTTCAACATGCTTACCCCACCACGCCATCATATCTCTTCGTTGCTCCAGATATTGAGAACGGTTGTAAGCTCTCCTGACCTCATTAGTATCAATGTGTGCCAGTGCTGCTTCAATCACGTCAGGCTGAAACCCTTTCTCATTGAGAACAGTTGAGGCAATCGATCTCATACCATGCGCAACAAGGATATCTTTGAAGCCCATACGTTTCAGCGCCATGTTTGCCGTCTGACTGTTCATTGGTTCCTGCGGATTGCGGTATCCGGGAAAAACGTGTGGTCTGTGCTGGCTAATTGGCTTCATAACTTCTAGCACAGCAAGTGCCTGCTCAGACAGCGGTACAATATGCACACGTTTCATTTTCATGCGACCAGCAGGAATGCGCCATTCCTTTGTCTCGAAGTTGATCTCATCCCAGCGTGTCATCGCCGCTTCTGCCGGTCGTGTCATTGTAAGGAGCTGCCATTCGATAAGACAGCGCGTCTGTCTGCCAATACTCGCAAATGCGAGATTCTTCATAAGCAGAGGTAGCTGTTCAGGTAAGAGGGCAGGGCGGTGTTTTACTTTTGGCTTATGGAATGTCTTACCGATTTTTGCCGCTGGGTTTGAAGTGACTAAGCCAGAGTTCAAAGCGTAATCCATAACCTCATTAATACGCTGACTCAACCTTTTAACAGTTTCGAGTCTGCCTGCCGCATGAGTTGGGCTAAGAGATCCAATGAACTGTTGGGCTGTAATGCTGGAAATAGGCATAGAGCCAATATGTGGGAACACATATTTACTCATTGAACGCCAGATATCGTTAAGAGTGTGAGTAGTTAATCCTGCTGCCTCTTTGGTCTTAAACCACTCAGCTGCAACTTTTTCAAACGTACTTTCACTCACACTCTTCTGAAAAAGTTGCTCTGCCTTTTTGTGCTCTTGAGGGTCAACGTCTTTGCTGAGAAGAGCGCGGGCTGATTCACGATTTTGGCGGGCTTCGGAAAGCGAAACGGAAGGGTATGAACCAAAGCTGATCATGGCCCGTTTACGAGTGAAAGGTTTGTAATAACGAAACCGCCAGAGTTTTGAGCCTCCGGGAGTTACCTGCAGTTCCAGACCATCCCCGTCATAAAGAACCAATGCTCGTTCAGCAGCTTTAGCGTTCTTCACTTCGGTATTGTTTAAGGGCTTGGTCTGTCTTGCCATAAGCAGTCTCCATTCTGTTCCTCGGAAGGCTTAGGCATATCTAAAGGCAGTCTTAGAAACGTATGCCCATGAGTATGCCTAAATCAGGTGGATTCCACTGTATCAATCAGAATTTCACTAGACAACAGAAAAACAGCAGGTTTCAACAACCTACTGTTTAAACTGTCTTTTATGGTTCTCTCTGGACTTCACCAGACAAAACGTTGGGAGAATTTGGTCGGCACGAGAGGATTTGAACCTCCGACCCCGGACACCCCATGACCGTGCGCTACCAGGCTGCGCTACGTGCCGAACACTGGAGGATTAGTCTACTGGTTATCGTTATTAATGCAAGATACCAGCCGGTTATTTGCCTGATAATTAATCAGTTAGCGATAAACCGCTTCTCTTCAGTGAGAACCTGCAACAGCAGCGCCAGCTCTGGCTTGTGATCCTTCAGCGCGTTGCCCTGCGCATCATAAGCGCGATAGCTGCCGTTGTTGTTGAGCACCAGCGTCACCTGCGGCGTGGTAATCACTAGCTTGTTCTCTTCACTGCTCGCGACCCAGTCATGGCGACGACGCGCAGCAAACAAATCTTCACCCTGCGAGTAGTTCGCCGGATTGGTTCGCACATGCAGCAGTCGCTGCATCAGCGTTGTCATTACATCCTGATGATCAGAGAGACGATCAACAGTCTGCGCCGGGGTATCAGGCCAGTGAATCACTAACGGCACCTGCAGCGTCTGGCGGTTTCCGGCGCTGTCAGGATCGCCATCCAGTGCCAGTCCACGCTGCGCGGTAATCACCACCACGGTGTTCTTCAGTAAATCACGCGCCTGCAGGCTATTGAGCACCGCATGAATCTGCTCATCAACGGCGGGAGCCTGGCGCAGATAGCTGCGCTGACGGGCTTTGGCACTGTCGCCGGTGACATCAGGACCGTTCAGGGCAATCCATGAGAACCAGGGTGCCTGTGAATCCTTCTGTTTCTCCAGCCAGTTCTGCCATTGCGCTACGGTGCTGGCGTTGGGCTGACTGTTTGTCGCAGGCAGCGAATAATCAGTCAGCAACGCCTGGCGGTAGAGCGGCGGATTAAAGCCTTCCGAGGAGAACAGGCCAAACTGATAGCCCTGGGTGCTAAGCGCGCCCAGCAGCGCCGACGGCGTTCGGGAGGCCAGAATACCGTTCATGTAGCTGGAGGAGATACCATAGAACAGGCCAAACAACCCTTTCTCTGGCGTATCACCCGCGCTGTAGTGCTGGGTGAAACGCACGTTCTCGCTGGCGAACTGGTTCAGTTCCGGCAGCGCTTTGGCGAGCGTGGCGTTGTTCAGACCATCCACTGTCAGCACCAGCAGGTTGTTACGCGTGCCGGCATCACGGAACGTAATGTCGCTCAGCGGATACTCAACGGCCACCGCTTCCGGATCGCCCTGCTGAATCAGCCGACGCTGATACTCCTGCGCATCCAGCAGACCGTGACGCTCAAGGAAGCGGCGGGCGGTCATCGGGTAGGAGAGCGGCAGGTTGGCGCGCTGCATGGTAATCGGGCGATAAAAGTTGGCATCGGCCCAGATATACATCAGGTGGCTTGCAAAAAAGGCGCTGATAAAGAGGGCGGCAACGGGCTTACCAAACGAGCGGCGATTCAGGCTGCGTAGCTTCTGCCAGCTCCAGGTCGCAAATAGCATCTCGACCAGGAAAATCAGCGGCACGCTGATAAACATTAGCTGCCAGTCGCGCGCCATCTCGCTCTGGTCGGGGTTGATGACCAGCTCCCACACCACCGGATTAAGATGCAGGTGGAAGCGGCTGAACACCGCACTGTCGACCATCACCAGCGTCAGCCCGGAGGTCGCAATAACGGCGGATAACACCCGCATCAGCCGTTGCGACATCACCACAAAGGTCAGCGGGAAGATAATCAGCAGATAGGCGGCGAAAACGACAAAACTGAAATGGCCAACCCAGCTGGTATAGGCGTAAATGCGCCCCGCCAGCGAAGAAGGCCAGTCGGCGACCAACAGGTAGCGACTGCCTAAAATCAGCGCGAATAAGATGTTAAACAGAGCAAACCAGTGCCCCCAACTGATCATCTGGGAGACTTTTTCGCGGTAGCGCTGCCGGTTGGTTACCATATTATTGAGTCAAATCAGCCAATTAATGGGCATTATCGTCACGCACTGACGCCTGAAGGGCATCGGCGAAAGAACGTGCCAGAGAACGACGTTGCGCCGGGGCGACATCGCTGTTAATTAAGTTTGTCACCATATTTCCCAGAACCATCAGGGAGAGATCGGTGGGGGCTTTGTCCTTGTGCAGGATTTGGGCCATTTCCGCGAGGAGTTGTTCCACGCGTTCGTCACTGTAACGGGATGATTGTGCCATATCGTCGTCTAAGCTCATTTCAAAAGGCGATATATTACCGGAACAGCACACTTTTTACCGCAATTTTATCGAAAGCAGCACGTTCGCTTCATGCATAGAGTTGAAAGCCGATGCTGGCGGTGTTTGAATACGCGCCTGTGCTAAAAGGAGAGTCTACCATGAGTCTGGATATCGACCAGATTGCCCTGCATCAGTTAATCAAACGCGATGAAAACCAGCTTGAACTGGCGCTGCGCGATTCGCTGCTGCCTGCCACCAACACGGTCAACGCGATGGTGGAGGAATTACACCGGGTTTACAGCGCAAAAAGCAAAGCTTATGGCCTGTTCAATCCAGAGAGTGAACTGGCAGAAGCGCTGCGTAATTGTCGTAAGGGCAACGATGATTTTCTCGCTTTTAGCCGTGCCGCGACCGGTCGTCTGCGCGACGAGCTGGCAAAATATCCGTTTGCTGAAGGCGGCGTGGTGCTGTTTATTCACTACCGCTATCTGGCGGTGGAATATCTGCTGATTGCGGTGCTGAACAGCCAGTCCAGCATGCGTGTCAACGAGCAAATGGATATCAGCAGCACTCACTATCTCGACATCAATCATGCGGACATCGTGGCGCGTATCGATTTGACCGAGTGGGAAACTAACCCGGAATCGACCCGTTACCTGACCTTCCTGCGCGGCCGCGTTGGCCGTAAAGTGGCTGACTTCTTCATGGACTTCCTCGGTGCTGAAGTGGGATTAGACACCAAGGCGCAGAACCGCGGTCTGTTGCAGGCAGTAGATGATTACTGCAACGAATCGGAACTGGATAAGCAGGAGCGGCAGAACTACCGCCAGCAGGTCTATAGCTACTGCAACGAGCAGTTGCAGGCGGGCGAGGAGATTGCGCTGGAAGATCTGTCGAGCGAACTGCCACCGCTGGGCGAAAAAACCTTCCAGGCTTTTACTCAGGAGCAGGGCTACGAGCTGGAAGAGAGCTTCCCGGCAGATCGCAGTACGCTGCGCCAGCTGACGAAGTTTGCCGGAAGCGGCGGGGGACTGACCCTGAATTTCGATGCGATGTTGCTGGGCGAACGCATTTTCTGGGATCCGGCCACGGATACCCTGACAATTAAGGGCACACCACCCAATCTGCGCGATCAGCTTCAGCGCCGTACCAGCAGCAAATAAAAAAGCCGGGCTTAACCCGGCTTTCATTCTCTGCCCACGGCGATAATTTTCACCTGGCAGCGACAAAAGAAAAGGGCCGGTTTCGCAACCGGCCCTTCTGCTTTCAACGAAGTTCGCGATTAAGCGCGAACGAAGTCGATATGGAACAGTTTTGGCTTGAACGGGTGACGCTGAACAGCCTGAACTTTCACTTTAGTTTCTTTACCGTCAACTGACAGGGTCAGAACTTCGTTGTAGAAACCTGGCTTAGTCTGCAGGTTCATTACCGAGTCGTGATCCAGGTCGATGGCAACAGCCGCTTCAGAACCACCGTAGATGATGGCCGGGAAACGGTTTGCTAAACGCAGGCGGCGGCTCGCACCCTTACCCTGCTCTTTACGTTCTACTGCATTGATAGTGAGCATTAATATATCTCTTTATTTAAATCCTGCTACAGGCGACCCAGTAACAGGCAGGTTATTCAATACCGCTGATGCACATGCAAAAGCGGGCGGCAGTATAGCCGTTATGCCGGGTGGTAGCAAACGATATACCCGCCAGCCGGGATTACCGCAGCTCATTGGCGCGGCGATAGCGACCCTGATAATCGAACATTTTCTCGCGGATCTGCCAGAACTGCCCTTTAGCACGCGCGACGACAAAGTCGGGATGACGCAGCAGGGGCTGCAGTGCCAGGACGTCAGCGGCGGTCTGCCAGCCCAGCGGCACGCCGGGTGCGCGCTGATGCGGACGCATAAAGAGCTGTTCAAACGCCTTACGCTGAGCCGGCGTCTGCAGACGAAAACGTTCGCTGACGCTGGTGCCTTCCTCATCGTAGTAGGTCGCCTTCAGCCATTCGCCTTTGGCGTCATGGCCCTGTTCCAGTGTCATGCCACCACAGCGCAGCACCAGCGCATCTTTCAGTTTCAGCGCCGCTTTCAGCATATCGTCCGGATCGACCAGAATTTTGTCACACTGGTGACAACGCCGGGCGGCAATATCATTCTCTGCGCCGCAGTCGGGGCAGCTTTTAAACCGGAAGCGGAAGTCACACTGTTCGCGCTCACCCTCATTATCTTCCAGCACGCCCTGACAGCGTCGGCCAAAATGCTCGATAACCATCCCATCTTCGGTCGCCTTGCCCCAGAAGGTGTTGGCGAAACCGCAGGCGGGACAAAAAACCTGTACCGGCTGATTGTCGCTGGCCCCTTTGGGCGCGCCAACTTCGGGCGTAAAGAGATCGTGCGGATTACCGGCATAATCGAGAATGAGGCAGCTGGTTTTACCGGGCGAGAGCCGCAGGCCGCGTCCGACGATTTGCTGATAGAGGCTGACCGACTCGGTCGGGCGCAGAATCGCAATCAGATCAACGTGCGGGGCATCAAACCCGGTGGTCAGCACCGCCACGTTCACCAGGTATTTAAGCTGCTGCGCTTTAAACGCCAGAATCAGGGCATCGCGCTCTCTGGCTGGCGTTTCGGCGGAGACCAGTGCGCTGTTTTCGGGCAGCAGCCGCAGAATTTCCCGTGCATGCTCCACCGTCGAGGCGAAAATCATCACCCCCAGCCGATCTTCGGCGAACTCCACAATCTGCCGGATGATATGGGGCGTGACGCGCTGCTGCTGTTTCAGTTCACGATTAAGATCAGCTTCGCTGAAAAGGCCGTTGCTTTGTGCCGTCAGTCGGCTGAAATCATACTGCACCACCGGCATATCAAGCCGCTCCGGCGGCACCAGGAACTGATGCTTGATCATGTAGCGCAGCGGCAGTTCATAGATACAGTCGCGGAACAGCGATTTTTCATCGCCACGCACCATGCCGTGATAGTGGAACTGATAAATCCAGCCTTTACCCAGCCGGAACGGCGTGGCGGTCAGGCCCAGTAAACGCAGCTGAGGATTGTGCTGACGCAGATGATTAAAGATCTGCTGATACTGGCTCTCTTTATCATCGCCGATGCGGTGACACTCATCGACAATCACCAGAGAGAAGGCGCTGTCGAACAGGTCGAGATTACGCGCCACCGACTGCACGCTGCCAAACACCACTTTGCGCTGACTCTCTTTGCGCTGCAGTCCGGCGGCAAAGATATCCGCTTCCAGCCCGTAGGCCTGATATTTACTGTGGTTCTGCGCCACCAGCTCTTTAACGTGCGCCAGCACCAGTACCCGGCCACGGGCCAGCCGTGCCAACTCGGCAATCACCAGACTCTTTCCGGCACCGGTCGGCAGCACAATGACGGCAGGTTCCTGATGGCGACGGAAATGGGCGACGGTGGCATTCACCGCATCCTGTTGATAGGGGCGTAAGGTAAAAGACATGTTGCTCACTTTTGTATAACTGATGCCAATTATGCCATGAAAGTGCGGTAAACGCGCTGTCAGGCTGGCGCGGATCACGTTATACTTCCCGCACATTTTCAACGGTTAACCAGGCCGTTTCAGATTCCCTCCGCAGTAACAGGCAAAACGAATTCATGCGACTCGACAAATTCATCTCTCAGCAACTGGAAATCAGCCGCGCCATCGCTCATCGCGAGATCCGTGGCCAGCGTGTCACCGTCAACGGGGAAATTGTTCGCGATACCGCGTTCAAACTGCTGCCCGATCACGAAGTCGTCTATGACGGCAACGTACTGCAGATGCAGACCGGTCCACGCTACTTTATGCTGAACAAACCGCAGGGTTACGTCTGCTCAACCGACGATCCCGATCATCCGACCATCATCTATTTCATCGAAGAGCCGATGTCATTCAAACTGCACGCGGCAGGACGTCTGGATATCGACACCACCGGACTGGTGCTGCTGACAGATGATGGCCAGTGGTCACACCGCATCACCTCGCCACGCCATCACTGCGAGAAAACCTACCGCGTTACTCTGGAATCGCCAATCAGTGACGATACGGCCACGCAGTTTACAGCGGGCGTGCAGCTGCATAACGAAAAGAGCCTGACGAAACCGGCACAGCTGGAGGTGATTACCCCCACAGACGTGCGGCTGACACTGAGCGAAGGCCGTTATCACCAGGTGAAACGGATGTTTGCCGCCGTCGGCAATCGGGTCATTGAGCTGCATCGCGAACGCATCGGTGACATCGTGCTGGACGAGGATCTGGAACCGGGCGAATACCGCGCGCTGACAGAAGAAGAGATCGCCAGCATCGGTGTGCCCAAAGAGCTGCAGACCAAATAATCGGGCGGGCCGGGCGGCCCATACCAGACTCATTCGTGCAGGAGAAGGTGTGCGTAAGGAAAAGAACTCGCCAACAGGACTGGTGGTTATCCTCGGTCTGTTAGCCATGCTGATGCCGTTGTCGATCGATATGTATCTGCCCGCCATGCCGCAGATTGCACGCGAGTTCGGCGTGTCAGCCGGTAGCGTGCAGATGTCGCTTAACCTCTACATCCTTGGCTTCGCGATTGGCCAGCTTATCTATGGTCCGCTGGCGGACAGCTATGGGCGTAAGCCGGTGATTGCGCTCGGCACCCTGATCTTTGCCTGCGCCGCTGCTGCCTGTGCACTGTCACAGACCATCGATCAGCTGATTCTGATGCGCTTCCTGCATGGACTGTCGGCAGCCGCTGCCAGTGTGGTGATCAATGCGCTAATGCGTGACAGTTACTCGAAAGAGGACTTCTCGCGCATGATGTCCTTTGTGATGCTGATTACCACCATTGCGCCACTGCTGGCACCGATCATCGGTGGCTGGCTGCTGGTGCTCTGGAGCTGGCATGCGATCTTCTGGGCGCTCGCGGGAGCGGCACTGGTGACCACCGTGCTGGTGACCACGCAGATCCGCGAAACCCTGAAGCCGGAGCAGCGACAACGCTTTCATCTGCGTACTACGATCGGCAATTTCGTGACGCTGTTCCGCCACAAACGGGCGTTCAGTTACATGCTGTCGAGCGGCTTCTCCTTTGCCGGACTCTTTACCTTTCTCAATGCGGGTCCCTTTGTCTACATTGAGCTGAATCACGTCTCACCGCAAAATTTTGGCTACTACTTTGGCCTCAACGTGGTGTTTCTGTTTCTGCTGACGCTGATTAACAGCCGCGCCGTGCGCCGCTTTGGTCCGGTGGCGATGTTCCGGCTGGGCCTGCTGATACAGTTCTGCATGGGGATCTGGTTGCTGATTGTCAGCGCCTTCAGCCTTGGCTTCCTGCCGCTGGTGATGGGGATTGCAATGTTTATCGGTTGCGTGTCGATGGTCTCATCGAATGCGATGGCGGTGATTCTGGATGAGTTTCCGCACATGGCCGGAACGGCATCCTCTCTGGCAGGCACGCTGCGTTTTGGCGTCGGCGCTTTTGTCGGTGCACTGCTGTCGCTGGTGAGTTTCAACAGCGCCTGGCCGATGGTCGGCACGATTGCACTGTGCGCGACAATCTCTCTGCTGCTCTTCTTCTACGCTTCACGTCCCCGCACTGCGACCCGTTAACCGGGCGCAGTGGTTTCTCCCCGATTGCCCGTAATGATGCACATCTCGCCGGTTTTGTTTCGTTATTGTGAAAATATTTAGTTAAAAAAGTAATCACAATGCGTCTAAAATGATTGTTAACGGCGTGTGAACGCGGTACATATAGGCTGAAGTGCGATGTAAGTCGCAAAAAATGCGCTTCTGACCGCCGCACGGACGGGCCATTAATGCCTGTCCGGTTTCAGCGGTGAGCAATCCGTTTTCAGCCGGGCTGCTGTGTTGCGACATAAACTCATCCGGGGAAAGTAAACTATGCTGCAACTTTCAATTGTGCATCGTCTGCCACAGCATTTTCGCTGGGCCAGCGATCACCACAGCGCCATCGAATCCGATGACACGACGCTGGATGAGCAGGATTTCGTTGCGCTGCGACTGATCAGCCATGACGGTATTCCGGCGTGGGAGATTCTTCAGCAGTTAAAAGAGGTGCTGGCCGATATTCAGGTTGACTGCAAAGTGGCCGAGTGCGAAGGGCAGCCCTGCCTGTTCATTCGGCGTCGTGACGAGAGCGCCACCAACTGCTGCCTGAAAAATCAGGGCGTGGCGATTGCCGAAACCTTTATCGCAGGTTGAGTTGCGCCGACTGCAGTAACTCGCGGGTATATTCTGCCACGGGTGAAGCAAACAACCTTTCACACTCTCCCTGTTCCACCACTTCTCCCTGACGCAGCACGATAAGCTGGTGACACAGCGCGCGAACCACATCCAGATCGTGACTGATGAACAGATAACTGAGCTGCCGCTGCTGCTGTAAACGGCGTAACAGCGTCAGAATCTGCTTTTGCACCGTGCGATCCAGCGATGAAGTCGGCTCATCGAGCACCAGCAATTCCGGTTCCAGAATCAGTGCCCGCGCAATAGCGATACGCTGTCGCTGACCGCCAGAAAATTCGGCCGGATAACGATGGCGACTTTCCGCTTCAAGCCCCACTTCCGCCATCACCGCGATGACCCGCTGCTCCTGCTGCGCACTGTTCAGTTCAGGCTGATGCACCGCCAGACCTTCAGCGATAATCTGCTGTACTGTCATGCGCGGATTGAGTGAAGAGTTTGGGTCCTGGAACACCACCTGAATACGCTGACGCAGCGGCAGCAGTTGGCCGCGCGACAGCTGATGCAGCGGCTGGCCGTCAAACCAGACCTCGCCGCGCGAGGCAATCAGCCGCAGCAGCGCCAGTCCGGTGGTACTTTTACCCGATCCGGACTCACCTACCAGCCCCAGACTTTCGCCGCGCCTCAGGCTGAAACTCAGCCCGGAGAGCACCTGTTTTTCACGGGTCTGCCGCCGGAACAGCCCGCGCCGCAGCGGAAAACTGACCTGAAGCTGATCGACTCTGAGAATGACCGGGGCGTCCGTGGGCAGCAGCAGCGCTTTTCCCTCCGGCTCAGCGGCCAGCAACTGCTGGCTGTAAGGATGTTGCGGCTGGTTCATCAAGGTCTGGCAGCGGTTCTGCTCGATGATATGACCATTGCGCATCACGCTGACGTTATCCGCCAGTTGACGCACGATATTCAGGTTATGCGTGATAAACAGCATGCCCATGTTCAGCTCCCGCTGCAGTTCGCGCAGCAGCGTCAGGATCTGTGCCTGTACTGTCACATCCAGCGCCGTTGTCGGCTCATCGGCAATCAGCAGCTGCGGCTCGGTCAGCAGCGCCATGGCGATCATCACCCGCTGGCGTTCCCCGCCTGAAAGCTGGTGGGGGAAATCATTGATCCGGGCGGCGGGCTGACGGATACCGACCCGATCGAGCACGCTGAGAATCTCACCGCGTGCGGCCGGACGACGCATTCCGCGATGCAGCGACAGCACTTCATACAGCTGCTTCTCCACGGTGTGCAGCGGATTCAGCGAGACCATCGGCTCCTGAAAAATCATCGCGATCTGGTTGCCGCGAATTCCCCGCAGACGCTGCTCGCGGGCGCGCAGCAGATCTTCACCGTTAAACAGAATCTCGCCGCTGGGATAAACCACCGAAGCCTCATGCAGCAGTCGCATCACCGACAGCGCCGTGACGCTCTTTCCGGAACCCGATTCGCCCACCAGCGCCCGCGTTTCACCTGCGTCGATGCACAGTGACACGTCATTCACGACCTGGCGAAGCTGTTCGCCCTGACGAAAGGCGACTGAGAGATGATTGATGGCAAGCAATGGCGTCGTCATTCAGGCTCCTTTGCCCGGATCAAAGGCGTCGCGCACCGCTTCGCCGATAAAAATCAGCAGCGAAAGCAGGATCGCCAGAGTGAAAAATCCCGCCAGACCTAACCAGGGAGCCTGCAGGTTATTTTTGCCCTGCAGCAGTAATTCGCCCAGCGAGGGCGAACCCAGCGGCAGACCGAAGCCGAGAAAATCGAGTGAGGTCAGTGTGGTGATCGATCCGCACAAAATAAACGGCAGAAAAGTCAGGGTAGCCACCATCGCGTTAGGCAGCATGTGGCGCAGCATAATCCGTCCGTCGCTGACGCCCAGCGCCTGCGCCGCACGGATGTAATCAAAGTTTCGGGTGCGCAGAAACTCGGCCCGGACCACGCTTACCAGGCTCATCCAGCCGAAAGCCACGGTAACCAGCAGCAGCCACCAGAAGCCTGGCTGGATCACACTGGAGAGGAGGATCAGCAGAAACAACGACGGCATACCGGACCAGACTTCAATCATCCGCTGCCCAATCAGGTCAATTCTGCCGCCGAAGTAACCCTGGACCGCGCCGACCACAATCCCGATGACGCTGGAGAGGAGCGTCAGCAGCACGCCGAACAGCAGGGAGATGCGTGTGCCATAGAGCAACCGAGCCAGTACGTCGCCGCCGTTGGCATCCGTGCCGAGCCAGTTATGCGCAGAGGGCTGAGAGGGAAAGGGCACCTGAGTAGCAAAGTTGATGGTGCTGTCGCTGAAGCGAATCGGTGCCCAGAGAGCCCAGCCGTTCTGCTCAATGCGCTGCCGCAGCCAGGGATCCTGATAATCTGCCGCTGTCGCCAGTACGCCGCCATAGTCGGTTTCGCTATAGTCAAACAGCAGCGGCACCGTCCAGCGCTGCTGGTAGTGCACCAGCAGCGGCTTGTCATTGGCAATCAGCTCGGCACAAAGTGACAGCAGAAAAATGATCAGAAAGATCCACAGCGACCAGTAGCCGCGCCGGTTATGACGAAAGCGCTGCCAGCGCTGTTGATTCAGTGGAGAGATCGTCATGAGCGTCTCCCGAAATCGATGCGGGGATCGACCAGCGTATAGGTCAGATCGCTGAGGATATTCATCAGTAAACCGATCAGCGTGAAAATATAGAGCGTGCCGAACATCACCGGATAGTCACGTTGCAGCGTCGCGTCATAGCCGAGCAGTCCAAGCCCGTTGAGTGAGAACATCACCTCGATCAGCACCGAACTGGTAAAGAACATGCTGATAAACGTGGCGGGGAAGCTGGCAATCACCAGTAGCATCGCATTGCGAAACACATGTTGATAGAGAATACGGCGCTCCGGCACCCCTTTGGCGCGCGCGGTCACCACATAGAGCTTGCGGATCTCATCCAGAAAGGCATTTTTCGTCAGCATAGTCAGCGTGGCGAAGCCGCCGATCACCGTCGCCAGTACCGGCAGGGCGATATGCCAGAAGTAGTCCAGCACTTTGCCATACCAGGGCAACGTATCGTGCTGCGCAGAGGTGAGCCCGCGCAGCGGGAACCAGTCCAGGTAGCTGCCACCGGCAAACAGCACGATCAGCATGATGCCGAACAGAAAAGCCGGAATGGAGTAGCCGATGATAATAAAGGCGCTGCTCCAGACATCAAAGGCGCTGCCATTGCGCACCGCTTTGCGGATCCCCAGTGGAATCGACACCAGATAGATAATCAGCGTGCTCCATAGTCCCAGGCTGATCGAGACCGGCAGGCTCTCTTTGATTAGCCCGATCACCGAGGCGCTGCGAAACAGGCTGTCGCCAAAATCCAGACGAAGGTAATTCCACAGCATCTCGCCGTAGCGCTGCCAGAGAGATTTATCGAAGCCGTAACGTTTTTTGATCTCAGCAATCACTTCAGGATCCAGCCCGCGTGCGCCACGGTACTGATTATCGGCAGGATTGAGATGACTGACGCTGGCGCGTGAACCGGCGGTGTCCGCGCCGCTGCCGGGCAGACCGGTTGTCTGACCAAACTGAATGTTAGCCAGCGCCTGATCGACCGGTCCGCCGGGCGCGATTTGCACGATAAAAAAATTAAGCGTGATGATCGCCCATAAAGTCGGGATGATCAGCAGCAATCTGCGCAGAAAGTAAGCGGCCAACGGTGATCTCCTTAGCGTTTGCTGGCCGGCAGGCGTCCGGCTTTGTTTGTGTCGTACCACCAGTTTTCCAGTCCGACGCTGTAGGCTGGCTTGCGGGCAGGGTGAGAAAACTTATCCCAGTACGCCAGCCGTTGCTCTGCGTTGTACCACATCGGGATCATATACGCATTCCACAGCAGCACCCGATCCAGCGCCTGTGCCAGCGGCCGCAGGGCAGCGGGATCACCCTGATGCGCCACAATCTGTTTCACGAAGTGATCGACCAGCGGATCTTTGACCCGCGCGGTGTTCCACGACGAAGCGATATAGTCGGACTGCCACAAGAACTGCAGACTGGAAGTCGGGATGGGCATCGCCCCATAGACGTTGGCAATCATGTCATAGTCGCCTTCACGCAGTCGGCGCAGATACTGCGAGCTGTCGATCTGCCGCAGGTTCAGCGTAATGCCGAGCCGCGAAAGGTTGTGCTGCAGCGGGAGTGCCCAGTCGATGTTAGAACCGCTGCGCAATAACAGCTCGACGGTGAACGGCTGACCGGTTTTATCATTGACCAGGCGGTGATTTTTAATCTGCCAGCCCGCCTGTTTCAGAAGTTCAAAAGCGGTTAACAGACTGGCGCGGTCGTAACCGCTGCCATCGGTTTTAGGTGGCTGATAAGGCTGTCTGAACAGCTCAGGCTGCAGTTGCGCGCGCCAGGGTTCAAGCAGCGCCCGTTGCTGTGCATCCGGCACGCCGCTGGCAGCATAATCCGTGTTCTGAAAATAGCTGCTGGCGCGGTGCCAGGCACCGTAATAGAGCGCTTTGTTCATCCACTCGAAATCGAACATCAGAGAGAAGGCCTGGCGCACGCGTCGATCCTGGAACAGGGGTTTTTCATTGTTGAATGCCAGCCAGCGGGTATCGATAGCGGCCTCATTGGGCGTAGTCTCTTTGACGATGCTGCCATCGTCGAAATTGCGGCCGCGATACTGGGTGGCCCATTTCTTTGCCGAGGTCTCTTCACGCCAGTCGTACGCGCCCGCTTTAAAGGCTTCGAACGCTACATTGTCATCCAGATAATAGTCATAGCGCATGCGATCAAAATTAAAACGTCCGCGATTCACCGGCAGATCGGCGGCCCAGTAATCTTTTACCCGGCTGAACTCAATAAACTGGCCCAGCTTCCAGCGGGTAATGCGGTAGGGTCCGCTCGACAACGGCGGTGCACTTAACGGTTCGTTAAATTTCTTATCGTGCCAGAACTTTCCGGCGATCACCGGCATCGTCAGTAACCCAAGCAGCAGATCTTTATCCGGCTTCTGTGCCTCGATGCGAACCGTGAGATTGTTCAGCGCTTTTACGGTAACGCCGCGATAGGCAACGCGGAACTGGGGCACGCCCTCAGTCATGAACTTCTGAAAGGTAAACGCCACGTCACGGGCGGTGATCGGTGTGCCATCCTGGAAACGAGCGCGGGGATTCAGATGGATTTCAATCCACGAAAAATCGCTGGCGTAGCGTGCTGATTCGGCAATCAGCGGATAATAACTACCCGGTTCATCATCTGAGCTGGTGTAAAGCCCGTCATAAAGCGTGGCGGTGTTAATGCCTGGATTGCCGCGTGAGGCGTAGCGGTTGAAGTTGTCGTAAGTGCCGACCACCGCCTGAGTAATGCTGCCGCCCTTGGGCGCGTCTGGATTGGCGTAGTCGTAATGACTGAAGCCCGGCGGATATTTTGCTTCACCGGCCTGAGTGAAGGCGAAGCTTTGCAGGACCGTAGCAGCCAGCAGCGGGGCGCTGAGCAGGCTGCACAGCAGCAGAAGTCCGGAACGAAACAACATGCTCTCTCCTGTTAAATGTCCGGCTTCTACCGGGCAGGCCATGTCAGGCTTTATGACGCCGGAAATAGTCTATCAGCGTTTCCGGCCGCAGCGGACGGCTAAAAATGTAACCCTGCAGATGAGTTACACCGCGATTAATCAGCCAGGCCGCCTGCTCGCCAGTCTCTACGCCTTCGGCCACACTTTTAAGGTTCAGCTTCTTTGCCAGTTGCAGCACGGTGTCCAGTACCGGCGAGGTCTGGGTACCGATACCGATGCTCTGAACAAAACCGCGATCGATTTTCAGGTAATCAAAGTCATAGCGTTCCAGATAGATCAGCGCGCTGTGACCGGTGCCAAAATCATCAATGGCGATATGGATCTGCTGCTGATGCAGCCAGTCGAACAGTTCTCCAACGTTTTCGCCGCGCACCATAGCGCGCTCGGTAATCTCAAACACATAATTAAAGTGGTCCGCAGGCATGGTATCAAGCCAGTGCAGCACATCCTGACGAAAGCCGTTGTCAGTGAGATGCAGAGGCGAAATATTGAGGCTCAGGCAAGCATGTTGGGGAATGGTATGGCACAGCAGGTGCGCATCACGGGAAACCAGCTGAAACAGATGCCGCGTCAGCGGAATAATCAGGTTTTGCGACTCGGCGTACGGAATAAACACATCGGGCGGGATCGGGCCTTTGGTTGGGTGTGTCCAGCGTAATAAGGCTTCCATGCCATAAGGATGACCATCATGAGAGGTAACCAGCGGCTGATATTCAACGTGAAACTCGCCGCGCTTCATGCCCCGAATCAGCTCTTTACCCGGACGCTGATAAACCGACAGCAACAACCAGCAGCCGCCAGCAACCAGCAGCGACAGCAGAAGGCCACACAGCAGGATATTCTGGTAGTCGCTGAATGCCAGCGTGGAGCCGTACAACACAAATTGCAGTGGATAACCTGTCAGCGCCTGCCGGACCAGTGGCTGCGGCAGATTTGTGTTTTCAATGATGCCAGACTGCCAGCTGGTTAAGGCGCTGCGCTGGGCCATCAGTGCCATACCGGTAATTTCCGGATGCCTTGACGCCAGCAGTTGATACGGCGCCAGGGTGATATTCAGCGTCGCGAACACGCCTGACTGCAGATTGCCGGGATTTTTAATCCACAATGCCAGCGCCGGTTTATTCGGCTGTAATGGCGTGCCTGGCATCAGTTGCAAATCGAAATCGTGCGAAATATCGCTATGAGGCGCAATGACATTAATCGGCAGACTAAAACTGCCGGTGGCCGAGGAGCAAAAGGCGTTCCCGTCCTTAACCAGCAGGATGGCGCGAAGGTTACCGGCAAAGGCGGCGCGTGAGGTGAGTTCACGATTAATGGTATGACATGCAGTGTGGGTAAAGGGAAGCAGGGGGCTGAGGGTGCTGTTGAGCAGGCTGGAGAGCGTTTGCTGTAAGGCTGTGCGGCTGTTCTCCAGCAATTGCTGATGTTGTCGTTCGCGCTTCTGCCAGGTCTGGTGAAGCGACAGTGCGGTAAATAAAAGAAAGAATAAGCCGCCAGTCATCGCGCTACTCCATGCGATGCGGCGAGGATAGGTTGCATGGCGCCGTAGCGCCCCCGACAGTGGCATGAGGAACTTCCCCTGATCAAATTATTATTATGTTATTGCGCACGACTGCTTCGGTTTAAGCGACCGAGAATATAACGAGAGTATCTGAAAAGTCTCGTTGTTAATCTGAATGACAATGCATTTATCTTATCTATCTGCTGCCAGTAAAGATAAGGAACGAAAAAAAACGCTGCATAAGCAGCGTTTCATGTTCTCTGGCTGAGAGAAGATCGAAGGTGATAATCAGGTCGGGTTACGACTTAATACACGGCGTCCTTCACGATAACGTTTTTTCCAGTAGTCATCATTGAGACTGGAGATCATGACGCCACTACTGGTGGACGCATGAACGAAGTTATCGTTACCCAGATAGATACCTACGTGACGGCCCGTTGAACCGGCACGGAACATCACCAGATCGCCAGGACGCAGTTTACCGCGGGTAATCTCTTTGCCGGTGTCCTGCTGCTCAGAGGTAGAACGGGGTAATTCTAAGCCAAACTGATCGCGGAAGGTGCGTTGTACAAAGGCGGAACAATCGATCCCGCGTTTGGTATCGCCACCGAGGCGATAGCGCACACCTTTCCAGACGGCGTATTGTTCCATGATGCGCGACTTAACGTCGACATTACGCACCATTTCTTCAAACTCATCCTGAGACGCCTGAAGTAAAAAACCATTGTGGTTGTTAACTTCATGATTCTCGTTATTCGCGTTTTGACTGCTATGGGTACTGCTACAAGCTGAGAGGAGTGTTGCCAGCGCCAGGGCGGGCACGATCCGCAAGATATATCTCAGTATTGGTTGAGACTTGACCATTATTCGGGTTTTCCTTCGATTTCCTTACGACAAAATTGTCGCCAGCCAGATGACAAAACAGGAAGATTAATAAGCGCAACAGACTAAGACAAATCCTTAATTACTAAAATGTGTTAATGGACACACTTTAACGGTAAAAAATCCGAATTTTCTGCCGCTGTAGCCTCACTGCGACTGAGGTTAACTGATTACAGACGCCGTGGCGAGTGCTTTTAATCAATTTCATATAGGTTTTTTTGATGAGAATCAAACCGTAACACACTGACTACTTTAGCTACAATTGTGGTCAAATGATGAAGAGAACAGGCGGTGAAAGGGGCGCTAATTCAGGGCATAGACCCTGTTTTTAGATTTTTCTTTATTGACAGAGGAAGTTGGTGACTATTTAGCCTGCCAGCAGAGTCATAACCTTTTCTTTTCGTGTTTTTAATTAGCAGGCTAATAGTGGTGAGCTGTTTTTTATAAGCGCGGGGGGTTAAGACCAGGGCGATTTAACCGACCGCGCTTAACATTTACATCACGGGCTTATATTTACCCGGTAATTTGCGATAAAACCAGTTAACCAGCACATCACTGGCTGGCGTTAATAGCCACCAGCTCAGCCCAACTAATATTACCGACAGCGAACCGACGGCAATATCGGTAAACCAGTGCGCACCCGCCATGACGCGCGGCAGTGAAAATACAATCACAATAGCGGCGGCAATTAAAAAACGGCTGAAGCCAAAATAACGCCACATAAAGCAGGCGAAAATAATCAGCATCATACCGTGGTCGCCAGGGAAGCTATCTTTCGAGGCATCTTTCGCGGGGATACCGGTCAGTTCACTGACGCGATGCACGTTCTCGAAGAACAGGGTCGGACTGGAGTGTTTCACCGGCAGCAAATGACCCAGCTGATTGAGCACGACAGCGGTAAGCAACATGGTGATGCCGATACCCAGCATCCGGCGCTGCGCCTGTGGCGTTTCGCGCCGCCATATCGACAAATAAAGCAGGCCCATCGCCAGCAGTGACACCGCATCAAAACCACGGAAATTGGTGATAGCGACGATCAGCGCGAACAGCGGATGGGCCACCATCTGATTATTGAAGCCAAAGAAAACAGTTTTATCGATGCCAAACCAGAAACCATGTTCAGGCGGCAGATACCACGAAAGAAATAGCACTACGCCCAATGCATTAAGCAGCAGGATAGTAATGAGGCGGGTTGCGCGCATAATCAAAAACTCATTTAAAAAAATAACCGCCGAGAATACCTGTCTTAGCGTAAACGGCACTTCAACAACGCCGATTGTAGCCGATTCCAGTCAGTCTGCTGGGAATGGATGAGTTCAATGCGGCTATCGGGTGGCGGCGAGGTGAGCGTCTCACTTTGCAGATCTTTTGCCTGGCAGTTAATACGCATTGTGCCTTCTGCTGTGCGCATTACGCCTTTGATGCGATCTACCTGTGCCTGCCGGACCCATTCCAGCAACGCGTTACTATCAAAAAGCGTATCAGCATCAAACAACCAGCCGCAGGCGCTATAGTCCTGGCCATGGTTCAGCGCCCGACGCCAGCGCGCCTCGCCATCCAGTCTTAACGCTGCCAGACCGCTGGTGGGATTGGCTGGATGATGGTGATGTGGCACGGGAAGTTCACGGGGCTGAAAATGCGTATCCAGCACTGAAAGCGGGATCTGACCAAATTCTGTTTCTATTAACGGACGGGGAGGCTGCATCTGCTGCTGCCAGCCAGCCAGGCGCTGACGATCTTCTTCATCCCAGCAGTCGCGCTTATTAGCGATAATAATATCGGCGGCAGCCAGCTGATCGCGGAAGTTTTCATTGGCAACGATACGGGGGTCAGCGAGCTGGCGAGCATCCAGCAGCGTCAGGGTGGCCTTCAGTTGCAGCCACGCCTGATAAACCGGCGCACTTAACATATCTAACACCTGACGAGGATGGCCCAGGCCGGTGGGCTCGATCAGCAGCCGATCGGGTTTGCTCTTCAGCAGCATATTCAGCCCGACCTGCATTGGCAGGCCATTCACGCAGCAGAGGCAGCCGCCGGGGATCTCTTTGAGTGTGGCACCGCGATCGGCCAGCAGGGCGCCGTCGATCCCGATCTCGCCAAATTCATTAACCAGCACTGCCCACTTTTCCCCGGCGGGCCGGGCTGCCAGCAGATGGCAGAGCAGCGTGGTTTTGCCGCTGCCCAGAAAACCGGTAATCAGATTAACACGTGTCATGGTATCGACTCCTGCCTGGCGATAGCGTGTAATGTAATATTATAACACTATCACGATGAGCAGCAGGTCAGGGGTTAGTCTGCCCGGCCCATGTAACGGCGTTCTGCAATATGGATGCGGATGCGGTCGCCGTTGCTGAGGTATTCCGGAACCTGGATAGAGAGGCCTGTGCTCATTCCGGCTGGTTTGGTGCGCGCGCTGGCGGAAGCACCTTTAATGCCTGGTGAGGTATCTACGATCTCCATATCCACGGTTTGTGGCAGTTCCAGCGCCAGCACCTGACCTTCCATCGTCAGCACGTGAATGCCTGGGATGCCGCCTTCAGGGATAAACAGCAGCTCTTCTTCAATCTGCTCCTGTTTAAAGGAGTAGGGGGTGTAATCCTCATCATCCATGAAGATATATTCGTCACCATCTATATAAGAGAAGGTGACGCTGCGACGACTGAGCGAAATCGCATCAATAATCTCGTCGCCTTTAAAACGTTCTTCGACTTTTAAACCGGTGCGCACATCGGTAAAGCGCATTTTATACAGGGTGGCGGCACCGCGTGCGCTGGGGCTCTGGACATCAATGTCTTTAACCAGCAGCAGTTTACCGTTGTGTGTGACGGCCATCCCTTTTTTGATTTCATTGGCTTTTGGCATTGCTGTTCTCGCTATCTTGAGAGTGAAGTGCGCGCAACGTTACTCGCGCCGGTGAAAACTGGCAATATGGCGGATACGAAATTTTGTGTCAGGCCGCGGCTTTCATGGTAATCAGTGCGGTGGACTGCTATTGTCGCCGCGACTTTCTCTGCCGGAGCACAGCATGCAATGCCGAAGCCAATGTGGTGCCTGTTGCACGGCGCCCTCTATTTCTTCACCCATTCCTGGCATGCCTGACGGTAAACCCGCCAACACGCCCTGCGTCCAGCTTGATGACACATTGCGATGCAAATTGTTTGGCTCACCGCTACGTCCTGCCGTCTGTGCAGGCCTGCAACCAGCACATAGCATGTGTGGCGATTCGCGCCATGAGGCGATGACATATCTATTGCAGCTTGAAGCGGATACCGCGCCCTGAGGCGCTGACGCTGCTGAAGTTTCTGGTCCACTCATCTCTGGTTTACAGCAACCGCGTCAGCCTGTTCACTTTTTATTCCCTTTAAACACCCCGAAATGTGCGTAACGTCAAAAATCTGTTACGCCGTTTGCGCATTTTCTTGCCTCCGCAAAGTGGCTGTACCACAATCCCTGAAACGTTTCAGCGGTGACTGCGCCACCTGTTTTCAACAGCATGGCGTAAAAAAATCCCCACTGGCTGAAACGATTCAATCTCAGCAAGCGAGGAGAATTATGTTCCAGCTCGAATTGCAGGCCATCCATACCGGAGCCAGCGCCCAGAACAAAGAAGAGGCCATTCGTCAGGTTGCTGCCGCGTTAACCGCTGCGGGCAACGTGACGGAAGGCTATGTCAACGGCATGCTGGCACGCGAACAGCAGACCTCAACCTTCCTCGGCAACGGCATCGCAATCCCTCATGGCACCACCGATACCCGCGATATGGTGCTGAAAACCGGTGTTCAGGTGTTTCAGTTTCCGCAGGGCATTGCCTGGGGTGACGATCAGACCGCCTACGTCGCTATCGGGATTGCCGCTAAGTCGGATGAACATCTGGCGTTGCTGCGTCAGCTGACGCATGTTCTGAGCGATGACACCATTGCCGAACAGCTTAAAACCGCCTCTGCTGAAGACCTTCGTGCGTTGCTGATGGGCGAGAAACAAGCCGCCGAGTTCAGCTTCGATACCTCATTAATTACGCTCAACGTCGCAGCCAGCGATCTGATCACCCTGCAGGCGATGAACGCCGGTCGGCTGCAGTCTGCAGGCGTGGTGGATTCCAGCTACGTCGCAGACGTGGTCTCAACGGCTCCGCTGAATCTGGGGCAGGGCATCTGGCTCAGCGACAGCAGCCTCGGCAACCTGCGCAGCGGCGTAGCCATCAGCCGCGCTGAACATGCATTCGACCATCAGGGCGAATCAGCGGCGCTGTTAATCAGCGTTTCAGCGACCGATGAACGTCCGCTTGAAGTGCTGGGTTACCTCAGCGCATTACTGCAGCAGGGCAAAGCGGATCGTCTGCTGAAAGCCGATGCGGCAGGCGTCTACGCACTGCTGACCAGTGAAGTTGATGAGCAGGCTGACGTGCTGACCGCTGAATACACTATTCGCAACGAACATGGCCTGCATGCCCGTCCGGGCACCGCGCTGGTCAGCGTGATCAAGCAATTCAACAGCGACATCACCGTGACCAATCTCGACGGCAGCGGCAAACCTGCCAATGGCCGCAGCCTGATGAAAGTCGTTGCGCTGGGCGTGAAGAAAGGCCATCGCCTGCGCTTTACCGCCAGCGGCGACGATGCACAGCAGGCGCTGAACGCCATTGAAGAAGCGATCACCAGCGGTCTGGGTGAGGGGGCATCATGAGCAGACGCGTCGCCACCATCACGCTGAATCCGGCGTATGACCTGGTGGGATATACTCCTGAAATTGAACGCGGCGAAGTCAACCTGGTGAAAACCACCGGGCTGCACGCGGCGGGCAAGGGCATTAACGTTGCTAAGGTGCTGAAGGATCTGGGTATCGATGTCACTGTGGGTGGCTTCCTGGGTAAAGAGAATCAGGACGGTTTCCAGCAGCTGTTCAGCGAGCTGGGCATTGCCAACCGTTTCCAGGTAGTGCCTGGCCGTACCCGTATCAACGTTAAACTCACTGAACAGACCGGCGATGTCACCGATCTGAACTTCTCCGGTTTTCAGGTAACCGCGCAGGACTGGGATCGTTTTACGACCGATTCTCTGACGTGGCTGGGCCAGTTCGATATGGTCTGCGTCAGCGGCAGCCTGCCAGAAGGCGTCGATCACGATGCCTTTACCCGCTGGATGACCGAACTGCGTACCCACTGCCCATGCATCATCTTTGACAGCAGCCGCGAGGCGTTGGTGGCAGGACTGAAAGCCGCACCGTGGCTGGTTAAACCTAACCGCCGTGAGCTGGAAATCTGGGCCGGTCGCAAACTGCCTACTCTGCAGGATGTGATTGGCGCTGCGCACGAACTGCGCGAGCAGGGGATCGCCCATGTGGTGATTTCGCTGGGCGCTGAAGGCGCGCTGTGGGTCAACGCTTCAGGCGAATGGATTGCTAAACCGCCGGTGTGTGAAGTCGTCAGCACTGTGGGTGCAGGTGATTCTATGGTTGGCGGCCTGATTTATGGCCTGCTGATGCGCGAATCCAGCGAACACACGCTGCGTCTTGCGACTGCCGTGGCGGCGATGGCCGTCAGCCAGAGCAACGTTGGCGTTTCCGATCGTACTCAGTTGGCCGCAATGATGGCGCGCGTCGACTTACAACCCGTTAACTGACAGCAGGAGAGCGATAATGAAAACGCTGCTGATTAAAGACCCTACACTGGGACTGGCTTCCGCATACATGGCGCAACAACGTCTGGCTGCTGCCGCAGCTGCTGCGGGCCTGACTCTGACTGATAATCCTGCCGACGCTGAACTGGCGATTGTGCTGGGCAAAAACGTGCCGGACGATGCGGCGCTGAACGGCAAAGCGGTCTGGCTGGGTGATATCCAGCTGGCAGTCCGCGAGCCAGAAACCTTCCTGAACCGCGCCAAAGCTGAAGCCAAAACCTGGCAGGCTCCTGCTGCAGTGGCAACACTTGCAGGCGCACCTGCTGCGGCACCGGCTCAGGCTGGCGCGCAGAAACGTGTGGTTGCCATCACCGCCTGTCCGACCGGCGTGGCGCATACCTTTATGGCTGCCGAAGCTATTCAGGCTGAAGCGACCCGTCGCGGCTGGTGGGTGAAAGTTGAAACCCGCGGTTCAGTGGGTGCCGGTAACGCGATCACCCCGGAAGAAGTCGCTGCCGCCGATCTGGTGATCGTCGCAGCAGATATCGAAGTCGATCTGGCGAAATTTGCCGGTAAGCCGATGTACCGCACCTCAACCGGTCTGGCGCTGAAGAAAACCGCGCAGGAACTGGATAAAGCAGTCGCAGAAGCGAAGCCATACAAAGCGGCGGCTGGCGGACAGAGTAATGAGAGTGAAGAAGAGAAGAAAGGCGGAGCAGGAGCTTATCGTCACCTGCTGACCGGTGTTTCTTACATGCTGCCGATGGTGGTTGCGGGTGGTCTGAGCATCGCTCTGTCGTTCGCTTTTGGTATCACAGCCTTTAAAGAGCAGGGCACACTGGCCGCTGCACTGATGCAAATCGGTGGTGGCAGCGCCTTTGCCCTGATGGTGCCGGTGCTGGCGGGCTTTATCGCCTTCTCCATCGCTGACCGTCCGGGTCTGACGCCAGGTCTGATTGGCGGTATGATCGCCACCAGCATCAACGCAGGCTTCCTGGGGGGTATCATCGCGGGCTTCATTGCCGGTTATGCGGCGAAGCTGATCAGCGGCAAAGTTAAACTGCCGCAGAGTATGGAAGCGCTGAAACCGATACTGATTATCCCGCTGTTCGCGAGCCTGATCACCGGCCTGCTGATGATCTACGTGGTGGGCAAACCGGTTGCGGGCATCATGAGTGGCCTGACGCACTGGCTGGCCAACATGGGCACGGCGAATGCGGTCCTGCTGGGCGCGATTCTGGGCGGTATGATGTGTACCGATATGGGGGGGCCGGTGAACAAAGTCGCTTACGCATTTGGCGTTGGCTTACTGAGTTCGCAGACGTATGCACCGATGGCCGCCATCATGGCAGCCGGTATGGTGCCACCGCTGGCGATGGGTCTGGCTACACTGGTTGCCCGTCGTAAATTCAACAAAGGTCAGCAGGAAGGCGGTAAAGCGGCACTGGTTCTGGGTCTCTGCTTTATCTCAGAAGGTGCGATTCCCTTCGCGGCCCGTGACCCGATGCGCGTTCTGCCTTGCTGTATCGTAGGCGGTGCAACGACTGGCGCGATCTCCATGGCGATTGGCGCGAAACTGATGGCACCGCACGGTGGACTGTTTGTACTGCTGATCCCTGGCGCGATTACTCCGGTTATCGGCTATCTGATGGCGATTATCATCGGCACTGCGATTGCAGGTCTGAGCTATGCCGTACTGAAACGTCCGGAAGAGCAGCTGGCGAAAGCCTGATTTGCAGAAATGCATAATCTGCTGAAGTAAAAATAAAAGGGAGCCAGTTGGCTCCCTTTTGCTATCCCTGCTGTTCGGCTTTCAGCCAGGCAATCTCATCTTTCCAGATATCAGGATTAATGGTTTCCAGAATCAACGGGATGCCATCAAACCGCGGATCTTTCATCAGCCAGCTAAACGCCGTTTTGCCGATATTCCCTTCACCCAGGCTGTGATGGCGGTCAACATGGCTGTCGAAGGCGCTTTTGGCATCGTTAAGGTGCATGCCGCGCAGATAGTTAAAACCTACAATGCGCTCAAACTCGGCAAAGGTCGCTTCGCAATCCGCTGCGGTGCGCAGATCATAACCGCCAGCAAACGCATGACAGGTATCGATGCAGACGCCGACGCGCGACTTATCTTCGACATGCTCAATAATGGTGGCGAGATGCTCGAAGCGGAAACCCAGGTTACTGCCCTGACCGGCAGTATTCTCAATCACGGCGGTGACGTTCTGACTCTGGTCGAGGGCGATATTGATCGACTCTGCAATCCGCCTGAGACAGGCCTCTTCTTCAATCTGATGCAGATGGCTGCCGGGATGGAAGTTCAGTAGCGTCAGGCCGAGCTGGTCACAACGTTTCAGTTCATCAATAAAGGCAGCGCGGGATTTCTCCAGCGCCTCTTCAACCGGATGACCGAGGTTAATCAAAAAACTGTCGTGCGGCAGGATTTGCTGCGGACTGTATTTGTACGTCTCGCAGGCGGCGCGAAAAGCATCAATCACCTCAGTGGAGAGCGGTGCCGCCTTCCACTGACGCTGATTTTTCGTAAAGAGGGCGAAGGCGGTGGCTTCTATTTCATGGGCGCGGATCACGGCCTGATCCACGCCACCTGCCGCACTCACGTGTGCACCAATATATTTCATGCCTTTCTCCTGGGGCTATGCACGGATGAAACGGCATGATACCCGATGCCGCTAGCCCATGAAATGTTGCACCAGCAGATTGATAGTGCCGCCGCCCGCGATTAACCAGCCAAATACCAGCGCGCCCAGCAGCAGCGGTTTAACGCCCGCCTCACGCAATGCCCCGAAACGGGTGGTTAATCCCAGTGCCGCCATCGCCATCGCCAGTAGCAGACCCGCCAGCTCGTTCAGCGTGGCAACCACCGTGGCAGGCAGCAGCTGCAGCGAGTTAAACAGCGCAACCGCAATAAACATCAGGGCAAACCAGGGAAACGTCACCGGCTGACGCGTTTTGCTCGTTTTGCGATTACCGCGTAACACCGCACTCAGACAGAGCAGGAACGGGGCCAGCATCATCACCCGCAGCATTTTGGCAATCACGGCGCTGTTCTCGGCTTCCGGGCTGATGCTGTGTCCGGCGGCCACTACCTGTGCGACTTCATGGATGGTAGAACCGGTGAAAACTCCAAACTGCGCGGCACTCAGGCCCGGAAACAGGTGATGCGCCAGCGGCCACAGCAGCGGATAGATAAAGATCGCCAGCGTACCGAACAACACCACGGTCGCGATAGCCACCGCGACTTTCGACGGCGCGGCTTTCACCACCGGCTCGGTCGCCAGTACGGCCGCAGCCCCGCAGATACTGCTGCCTGCACCAATCAGCCAGACGGTATCGCGATCCAGCTTCAGCAGCCGGATGCCCAGCAGGCAGGTCACCAGGAAGGTGCTGCTCAGCGTCAGCGCATCAATCAGGATGCCGCTAAAACCGACGTCGGCGATCTGTTGTAAGGTGATGCGAAAGCCAAACAGGATGATCCCCAGTCGTAGCAGCTTCTGTTTAGCCAGCACTACGCCGCTGTCGCAGCGCGATGCCAGTGGTGTATAGACGCTGTTGCCGACCAGAATGCCCAGCATAATCGCCAGGGTCAGTGAACCCAGCCCTGCTGCTGCAATCGCCGGTTGCTGCGCCAGCCAGCTGGCAGCCGCGGCAATCAAGGCAGTCAGCAGCAGACCGGGGAACCAGAGCGTAACAGGATGATGCGTTTTAGCGATGCTCAGTTCGGTCATGATGGTCACTCCTCGTGGTTGAGTCCTGATCATGATGGCGACTGGCTTAAAAGTGAAATTGATAATATATTTATAATTGACCAGAATAAACGATAAGGCAGTGATCATGATAGTTTCGCGTCTGCGCCGCTGGGCGACGCTGATCAAAAGAGATGTGTTTGTGCTGTGGTTCGCTTTTCGCGATCCGCGCACGCCCTGGTGGAACAAGCTGGCGATGATGGGGCTGGTCGCCTACGGTGTCAGTCCTGTCGACCTCATCCCGGATGTCATCCCCTTTGTCGGTCTGCTGGATGACGCGGTGATCATTCCGACGGGCGTCATGGTGCTGTTACGATTACTGCCGCGAGAGGTGCGCATTAGCAGCAGCGAGCGGGCGCAGGCTCAGCATTCCCGCGGCAAAAAAATGGCAGGCTGGCTGGTGGTGTTTGGGCTGATCTGGCTGGCGTTAATCATTTATCTTGTCAGGCATTCACTACGTTAAGAGGCGACGATGCACATAACGCTGCGGCAAATCGAAGTGTTCACCGAAGTGCTTAAGAGCGGTTCCACTACCCAGGCCTCACAACTGCTGGCGCTGTCGCAGTCGGCGGTCAGCGCGGCGCTGGCCGATCTGGAGAGCCAGCTTGGCGTACAGTTGTTTGATCGGGTCGGCAAACGGCTGGTGCTGAATGAGCATGGGCGGCTTCTCTATCCGCGTGCGGTCGGGCTGCTGGAGCAGGCAGGTGAAATTGAGCAGTTGTTCAAAGAGGATAACGGCGCGATCCGCATCTTCGCCAGCAGCACCATTGGTAACTACCTGCTGCCGGGGATGATGGCCGCCTATCGTCGCGATTTTCCCGGTCTGCCGCTGGAGCTGAGCGTTGGCAACAGTCAGGATGTGATTCAGGCAGTTTCCGATTTCCGCGTGGATGTCGGTCTGATTGAAGGGCCGTGCCACATGACCGAACTGGTCAGCGAACCCTGGCTGGAAGATGAGCTGGTGGTGTTTGCTGCGCCTGATGCCGCAATTCTGCAACAGCCAGTGACGCTGAAAACCCTGGCGGAAGCGCCTTGGATCCTGCGTGAACGCGGCTCCGGTACCCGTGAAATCGTCGATTATCTGCTGCTTTCACATCTGCCGAGTTTTCAGCTGGGCATGGAACTGGGCAACTCCGAAGCGATCAAGCATGCGGTGCGGCACGGCATGGGCATCAGCTGTCTTTCGCGCCGGGTGATTGCCGATCTGCTGGAGGCGGGCACGCTGACAGAACTGGCGATTCCGCTGCCGCGTCTGACCCGAACTCTCTATCGCATTCATCACCGGCAGAAGCATATTTCAAAAGCACTGACGCGCTTTTTGTCCTATTGCCGTGAGTGACTGCTAATAATTCCGGCGCGATCATGAACTTAACTTATAACAGCATGGCATCGCTATACAGAGTCGGTCTGGCTGCTACAATCGCGCCTCATTTTTACCCAGCGTAGCGTTAACACATGCATAATGACTCAAAAACAACACAACAACCTGCATTACGACGTGCGTTAAAAGCCCGTCATCTGACGATGATCGCCATCGGCGGTTCCATCGGTACCGGCCTGTTTGTCGCCTCTGGCGCAACCATCGCTCAGGCTGGCCCCGGCGGGGCACTTCTCTCCTACATTCTGATCGGCCTGATGGTCTACTTCCTGATGACCAGTCTCGGTGAGCTGGCCGCCTTCATGCCCGTATCGGGTTCTTTCGCCACCTACGGCGCAAAATATGTCGAAGAGGGCTTTGGCTTCGCGCTCGGCTGGAACTACTGGTACAACTGGGCAGTGACCATCGCGGTTGACCTGGTGGCGTCCCAGCTGGTGATGACCTACTGGTTCCCCGACACGCCTGGCTGGATCTGGAGCGCGCTGTTCCTGGGTCTGATATTCCTGCTTAATTACATCTCGGTGAAAGGCTTTGGCGAGGCGGAATACTGGTTCTCGCTGATTAAAGTGGCCACCGTGATTATCTTTATCATTGTTGGCGTACTGATGATTACCGGCATTATGCGCGGTGCGGAGCATGCGGGCTGGCAGAACTGGCAGGTGGGCGATGCGCCGTTTGCGGGTGGCTTTGCCGCGATGATTGGCGTGGCAATGATTGTGGGATTCTCCTTCCAGGGCACCGAACTGATCGGTATCGCGGCGGGCGAATCTGAAGATCCGGCGAAAAATATCCCGCGCGCGGTGCGGCAGATTTTCTGGCGTATCCTGCTGTTCTATGTGTTCGCCATCCTGATTATCAGTCTGATCCTGCCTTACACCGATCCGCAGTTGCTGCATAACGACATTGACGATATCAGCGTCAGCCCGTTCACCCTGGTGTTCCAGAATGCCGGTCTGCTCTCTGCGGCAGCGGTGATGAATGCGGTGATCCTGACGGCGGTGCTGTCAGCGGGTAACTCCGGTATGTACGCCTCAACGCGTATGCTTTACAACCTGGCGAGCGAAGGCAAAGCGCCGCGCATTTTCGCGAAGCTCTCTAAAGGCGGCGTTCCGCGCAATGCCTTATGGGCGACGACCGTCGTGGCCGGGCTGTGCTTCCTGACCTCTAAGTTTGGTAATCAGGAAGTTTATCTGTGGCTGCTGAATACCTCAGGCATGACCGGTTTTATCGCCTGGCTGGGTATTGCCATCAGTCACTATCGCTTCCGTCGCGGCTATGTCGCCCAGGGACATGACCTGAACGATTTGCCTTACCGTTCCGGCTTCTTCCCGCTGGGGCCGATTTTCGCCTTTGTGCTTTGCCTGATCATTACGCTGGGTCAGAACTATCAGGCATTCCTCAACGACAGTATTGACTGGTACAGCGTAGCAGCAACCTACATCGGTCTTCCGCTGTTCCTGATTATCTGGTTCGGCTACAAGCTGACGCGCGGCAGCCGTTTCGTTAAGTACAGCGAAATGGAGTTCCCGGTTCACAAAGATTAACTCTGTGCGCAGACACCATCGCGCGGTGCCCGCCAGGGATGGCGGGTTTTGCGTCTTTGCGAAAGGCGCAGGCTCCCTGAGTTATTCTCCCGCCTGTAACACCATTTTTTCATGTTTTTTCACGTCTCGCTTATGTTCTCGAATTGATAATTATTATCACCTGCACTATTGTGGCTGCGTTTTCTGACGTGATAGCCACACAGGGTTCAAACATGACTACCGAAACTTCGCTGCTGGCGGGGGAAGAGACGCTTCACCACACCATGCAAAACTACCATCAGGTGCTGCGCCGCCGCCTGATCTGGATTGGCGTATTACTGGTGGCAATTGTTGCCTCGCTGATCCTCGACTTCACGCTGGGTCCGGCCGGACTCTCACTTGAAACGCTGTGGAATACGCTGCTTAACCCCGACAGCGTTGATGCCGGCACCCGCGTTATTGTCTGGGACATTCGTCTGCCTTATGCGCTGATGGCGCTGGTGGTGGGGTTGTCGCTGGGCCTTGCAGGTGCAGAGATGCAGACCATCCTGAATAACCCGCTGGCCAGCCCGTTTACACTCGGTGTCTCATCGGCGGCGGCGTTTGGTGCCGCGCTGGCGATCATCCTCGGTGTCGGTATTCCCGGCATTCCGGATCAGTGGTTAATCTCTGCCAACGCCTTTGTCTTTGCGCTGTTTGCCGCGCTGATGCTGGATGCTGTGACCCGCTGGACTCAGGTCTCCTCAGCGGGCGTGGTGCTGTTTGGTATTGCGCTGGTCTTCACCTTTAACGCGCTGGTTTCAATGATGCAGTTCATCGCCAGCGAAGACACGCTACAGGGCCTGGTGTTCTGGACCATGGGCAGCCTGGCCCGCGCCTCCTGGGAGAAGCTGGGCGTGCTGACCGTGGTGCTGGCCATCCTGGTGCCGTTTTCAATGTTGAGCAGCTGGAAGCTGACGGCGCTGCGTCTGGGTGAAGACCGTGCGGTGAGCTTTGGCATTGACGTGCGGCGTCTGCGGCTTACCACCCTGCTGCGCATCAGTATTCTCTCGGCACTGGCCGTGGCGTTTGTCGGACCCATCGGCTTCATCGGCCTGGTCGCTCCCCACATTGCACGTATGATGTTTGGCGAAGATCACCGCTTTTACCTGCCAGCCAGTGCGCTGGTCGGCGCGCTGGTGCTGTCGCTGGCGTCGGTCGCCTCGAAAAATCTGATCCCCGGCGTGATCATCCCGGTCGGCATCGTCACCTCACTGATTGGCGTGCCGTTCTTCCTGAGTATTATTCTGCGTCATCGGGGGACGGTATGATGGAACAGGGGCTGACGTTACGCGGCTTCAGTGCCGGTTACCCAAAAAACAAAGTCATTGATAATCTCAATATCGCGCCGCTGCCGTGCGGCGAGATCACCGTGCTGCTGGGACCGAATGGCTGTGGTAAGTCGACGCTACTGCGTGCGCTGGCCGGGCTGAATAAAGGTCAGGGTGAGATGTGGCTCAACGGTGAGGATCTCATGACTCAGCCGTTTGCCCGTCGTGCGAAGAACGTGGTCTATCTGCCGCAGTCACTGCCTGCGGGCGTGCATCTGCATGTGCTGGAGTCGATCATTGTGGCGCAGCGTGCCTCTGGTGGACTGCACAGCGCCAGCAGCGAAGCGGAAATCATGCATCTGCTGGAGCAGCTTGGCATTGCCCATCTGGCGATGCGCTACCTTGATCAGCTCTCTGGTGGACAGAAACAGCTGGTCGGGCTGGCGCAGTCCCTGATCCGTCGTCCTAAGCTGCTGCTGCTGGATGAACCGCTGAGCGCGCTGGATCTTAACTACCAGTTCCACGTCATGGATCTGGTACGCCGCGAAACAGCCCAGCGCAACATCGTGACGGTGGTGGTGGTGCATGACATCAACATCGCGCTGCGTCATGCGCAGCATGCGCTGATGCTGAAGCAGGGCGCACTGGTGGCGGAAGGGCAGCCGGATAAGGTGATTACGCCGGCTACGCTGGCAAAAGTGTATGGCGTGGATGGACGTATCGAACACTGCTCGCGCGGCATTCCGCAGGTGATGATCGACGGTCTGACCGGTCCGGCACTGGTCTGAGAATCGGGCAAGGCCTGGCTTAGAGCCAGCGTTTGCGGCAGTTCAGCATGCAGAAAAGTTCAGGGCCGCAATCGCGGCCCTGATTATTTATGCCAGCAGATGCTGCGCATGGAAGCGCAGGTGGTCTTCCACAAAACTGGCAATAAAGAAGTAGCTATGGTCATAACCCGGCTGAATACGCAGCGTCAGCGGGAAGCCCACCTCTTTAGCGATCTCTTCCAGCCGCTCCGGTTGCAGCTGATCGGCCAGGAACTGATCGCTGTCTCCCTGATCGATCAGCATCGGCAGCCGATGCGACACTTCCGCCATCAGCTGGCAGCTGTCATATTCCCGCCACGCCGCACGATCGTCGCCCAGATAGGCCTGAAACGCTTTCTGGCCCCATGGCACCTGCATCGGGTTCACAATCGGCGCAAAGGCAGAAGCCGAGGCAAAGCGATTACCCAGACGCAGCGCCAGCATCAGCGCGCCATGTCCGCCCATGGAGTGACCCATAATTGACTGACGTTCACTGACCTTGAAGTTATCCGCAATCAGTGCCGGCAACTCGCTGCTCAGATAATCGAACATGCGGAAATGGCTGGCCCAGGGCTGCTGGGTGGCATTGAGATAAAATCCCGCGCCCTGGCCCAGATCGTATCCCTCATCGTTCGCCACGCCGTCACCGCGTGGACTGGTGTCCGGCATAATCAGCACCAGACCCAGTTCCGCCGCAACGCGCTGTGCGCCCGCTTTGGTAGTGAAGTTCTCATCGTTGCAGGTCAGCCCGGCCAGAAACCAGACCACCGGCGGCGGTGCATCACCGTGCGGGGTCGGCAGATAGATGCTGAAGGTCATCGGGCAGTTCAGCACTGCTGACTGATGACGCCAGCGCTGCTGCCAGCCGCCAAAAATACGGTGTTCTTCCAGTAGCTCCAGAGTGGATGCCATAACGCCTCCTGATTACTTGTTAAAGTGCACTACCGAGCGAATCGATTTTCCTTCGTGCATCAAATCAAAGGCGTCGTTGATCTCTTCCAGCGGCATGGTGTGGGTGATGAAGTCGTTCAGAGCGAATTTACCGTCGAGGTAATCCTGCACAATGCCTGGCAGCTGTGAACGGCCTTTCACACCGCCAAACGCGGAACCGCGCCAGACGCGACCGGTCACCAGCTGGAACGGACGGGTAGAGATCTCTTCACCGGCACCGGCAACACCGATAATCACAGACTCGCCCCAGCCTTTGTGGCAGCACTCCAGTGCGGAACGCATTACGTTGACGTTGCCGATACACTCAAACGAGAAGTCCACGCCACCGTCGGTCAGCTCGACAATCACATCCTGAATCGGCTTATCGTAATCTTTCGGGTTAATCAGATCGGTGGCACCCAGTTTGCGAGCCAGATCGAATTTGCTGGTGTTGAGGTCGATCGCGATGATGCGACCTGCTTTCGCCATTTTCGCGCCAATAACCGCAGAAAGACCGATGCCGCCGAGACCGAAGATCGCCACGGTGTCGCCTTCTTTCACTTTGGCGGTGTTCATTACCGCGCCCATGCCGGTAGTGACGCCACAGCCCAGCAGACAAACCTCTTCCAGCGGTGCTTCTTTACTGATTTTCGCCAGTGAGATCTCCGGGATGACGGTGTACTCAGAGAAGGTCGAGGTGCCCATGTAATGGAAAATCGGTTTGCCATCTTTGAAGAAGCGGGTGGTGCCATCCGGCATCAGGCCTTTACCCTGGGTGGCGCGAATGGCCTGGCAGAGGTTAGTTTTGCCCGACAGACAATACTTACATTTGCCACACTCCGGGGTGTATAGCGGAATGACATGGTCACCCACTTCCACGCTGGTCACGCCTTCACCCACGGCTTCCACGATGCCGCCGCCTTCATGGCCGAGAATCGCCGGGAAAACGCCTTCCGGGTCGGTGCCGGAGAGAGTATAGGCGTCGGTATGGCAGACACCGGTTGCGACAATACGCACCAGCACTTCGCCTTTCTGCGGTGGCATCAAATCCACTTCTTCGATTTTCAGTGGTTCGCCAGCAGCCCAGGCAACAGCGGCACGGGTTTTGATCATGTTCATGCAATCCCTCTTCCAGTCAGATTGTGACGCGTAATAGCGCCAGTTTGTCGTGATTTAAACATAGCGTGGAACGCTTATTCCGCCGCCTGCAATGGGTGGATCAGCTCATCATTGAGCGGACGATCGTCAAACTGTTCAATAATCAGGTATTTCAGCGCTTCAACATTCGGGGTAAAGGCGTCGCGTCGCCACATCAGCCAGGTGGCGGTGTCGCGATAAGCTGCGGGTAAGGTATGCGCCTGCACCCGCGACCGATCCGCCATCTGCTTCAGTACCGATGCCGGGATCATCGCGACGCCTGCGCCGCCCGCTACGCAGGCCAGCATCGCGTGATAGGACTGAATCTCCATCACATTATCGGGTGCGGTCTGGCTGTCGCGATACCAGCTCTCCA
>NZ_JBXUHX010000011.1:0-163087 GCF_058148845.1 Pantoea sp. RCC30.1
GTGTAGATGATGGGCATCATCTCTTCGAGATGGTTATCCAGCAGGCGGTAAAACAGCGTTTCGTTGGTGTCCTGAATGTTGCGCAGGTAGACATGCTTATCGTTATTGTTCTTGAAGTCCTGGAACTGACGCCAGGCACGCTGCGCCTGCTCTTCAATCGATTCCACTGCTTCTGGCAGCAGACCGTTGAGGTTGAATTCGTTACGTTCTTCGATGCTAAAGGCGCTGCCTTTGTTCAGCAGGGGGAATTCCAGCAAAATCGGGCCAGCATAAGGGATATACAGCGGGCGTTTACTTTCGTAGTCGAGTTCCATGCAGTGATGCTCCGGTTGCAGTGTTGTCTGGCGTCACGCCGGAAAGGTAGCGCCAGTTTTCTTACCCGTTATAGCTCAGACTGCAGGCCCGGCAGCGGCAGGGTAACCGCTGCGTAAACATTCACGACCGTGCTGCCATCCTGCAACCTGAATTATTCAGAGTAATTTGTGATGACGTGAATTCTGGCGCCAGATCCTATGAAATTTCCCACAGAAGTACAGCGTTTGTTCATAAAAGCTCACAAAACTGTGGCCTCTCTGACAGCGGGTTATGCTTTGTACAGCGTCACCTGCAGCAGCTCACCGCAACCAAATGTTGCAAGCGTCGCCTGCGTGGCGGCGAACTGGCTTAACGTGGCATTTTCCACTTCAGCTAATACCGCTTTTTTTATCTGACGAACATCGCCGCCCTGCATGTTCAGCAGGACCAGTGCCGCCTGAAGGGGCGGGAAGCTCGGGTTAAACGCGGCGTTTTCCGCATAGCGACCGGCGACAATCGCGCCATCCGTGGTGAGCAGCGCAACACCGGCGTGGGACTGACTATAGGGTGCGTGGCTGGCATTGGCGGCGGCAACGGCGGCTTGTACCAGTTCATCGCCCTCGGCCACATAACCGTGATCGACTTTGTCCATCAGGAAGGTCGTGATGTCGAGATCGCGTGGTCCAAAGGCATCCGGCAGATAATCAGCCAGGGTGCTGATCGCACGTTGTGGCAGGCTGATACGAATTCTGGTGCCGCTGTTCAGCTCGTTCATAAACTGACGGCAGTGACCGCATGGCGTGTAGTTAACGGTGATGCTCTCAAGCTGGCGTTCGCCACGCAGCCACGCATGGGTAATGGCGCTCTGCTCGGCGTGAACCGTCTGCTGCATCGGCGTGCCGACAAATTCCATGTTAGCCCCGAAGTACCAGTTGCCGCTGACGCCCCGGGCAATCGCCCCGACGTTAAAATGCGATACGGTAGCAACGGCACAGGACGCCGCCAGGGGCAGCAGCGCCAGCGCCAGCGCATCGGCATCCATTTGTGTCTGTTGTTGCAGTGAGGCGACCTGGTCGGCGCTCAGCACCGCATGGAAGTCAGGATCGTCCAGCAGGGGAGCGAGTGCAGTTTGCAGCGTTAACGGCAATGCCTCAAAAACGGAGAGGAAACGGGATTGCATGTGAGCCTCATTAAATTCAGCAGGGCGATGTGCCAGTCACCGGTTTATATGTGATCCACATCGCTCTGACAATGTAACCTGTGTTGCATGTTTTAACTTTGCGAGATCTCTCGCAAACTTTCAGCCAAACCAGTGCATCAGCAGCGGAAAAATAAACGGCGCCAGCAGTGAGGTGATGATGCCGCAGATCACCAGCGCCAGTGAGCTGAATGCCCCTTCCTGGTAATCAAGTTCGGCAGCGCGCGCCGTGCCGAGGGCATGTGACGCATTACCCATCGCCAGTCCGCGCGCCGCTTTAGACTTCACGCCCAGCAGATTCAGTACCGTGTGTCCGAACACCGCACCCAGTACCCCGGCAATCAGCACACAGATGGCGCTGATGGCGGGAATACCATGCAGCGAACCGGAAACGGCCATCGCGATGGGCGTGGTAACGGATTTAGGCACGATGGTGGCGGCAATTTCAGGCGTGGCACCCATCCACAGGGCAATGGCGGTGCCTGACGTCATGGCGGTCAGGCTGCCGATAAAGCAGACGCCAATAATCGACTTCCAGCGGGCGCGGATCTGATGCATCTGCTCATACAGCGGCAGTGCCAGCGCGACCACGGCCGGTTGCAGCAGCTGATTGAGAATCTCACTGCCCGCGAAATAGCGCGAGTAGGGGAGCTGTAACAGCAGCAGTATCGGGATAATAATCGCCATCGCAACCAGCAGCGGATTAAGCAGTGAGATTTTGAGCCGTATTGCCAGCTTGCGCGCCAAAAAAAAGGCCGCCAGCGTCAGTGGCAGTGACCACCACATTTCACTCATCGGCAGACTCTCCGGCCGGACGGCGGCTGTGAAGCTGGTGGGCGCTTACGCCAACAATGGAGAGGACCAGCAGGGTGCTGACGACACAGGAGACAACGATTGGGCCAAACTGCGCGGTCAGAATATCGGTGTAGCTCATCACCCCGACGCTGATCGGCACAAACAGCAGCGCCATATAGCGAATCAGCAGATGGCAGCCCGGTTTCACCCAACTGACCGGCAGAATCTGCGAGGCGAGCATGGCGAACAGAATTAACATCCCAAGGATGCTGCCGGGCAGTTTAATGGGCAGCCACGAAGCGATGCCGATTCCGGCATATAAGCAAAGATAAATGATGATAAAGGCGCGAAGATAACGTCCGCAGACAGACAGCACGGTGAGCATGGCAGGCTCCTGTTTTCACTGAGCTTCATCATACGCATTAACCGCTTAGCGTGCTAGCGATCACATTTATGGGGTGATGTGGCAGGATCAGGCAAACAATTCCGGGAAACGAAGTGTGATGGGGGGGGTGGAAATACAGAGTAGGAGAGATAACCCTTCGCGCCAGGGATAAGGCGCGAAGGGTAACAGAACGGCACTACGCTAAGCAGTTTAAGCCGCTAAGTACAGACTATTACTTAACTGGCATACCCGGCACAGCACCGCTGTCGACGGACAACACGAACAGATCTTTTCCGCCCGGACCCGCTGACAGCACCATGCCTTCGGAGATACCGAAGCGCATTTTACGTGGCGCCAGGTTGGCCACGATGATGGTCATTTTACCGACCAGCACAGAGGGGTCAGGATAGGCGGCGCGGATGCCCGAGAAAATCTGACGCTTTTCACCGCCCAGGTCGAGCTGCAGACGCAGCAGCTTGTCCGAACCGTCAACCAGTTCCGCCTGCTCGATCAGCGCGACGCGCATATCGACTTTGGCGAAATCGTCGATGGTGATGGTCTCACCGACCGGCGAATCTGCCAGCGGGCCGGTTGCGGCTGGTGCACTCGCTGCGGCAGCATCCTCTTTCGAGGCCTCAATCAGTCCCTCAACCTTCGCCATTTCAATGCGGCTGTAGAGCGCTTTGAACGGCGCAACCTGATGATCCAGCAGCGGCTGCGCAATGGCATCCCAGCTTAGTTCACAGTTCAGGAAGCCTTCTGCGCGGGCGCTCAGGGATGGCAGCACCGGCTTCAGCCAGGTCATCAGAATGCGGAACAGGTTAATGCCCATTGAGCAGATAGCCTGCAGGTCGGCATCACGGCCTTCCTGCTTCGCGACCACCCACGGAGCCTGTTCATCGACATAACGGTTCGCCAGGTCTGCCAGCGCCATGATCTCGCGGATAGCACGGCTGTATTCGCGCGCTGCCCAGGCGTCACCAATCTTCTCTGACGCATCAGCGAAGGTCTGATAGAGCGCCGGATCGGCCAGCTCTGCCGCCAGTTTGCCGTCAAAGCGTTTGGTGATGAAGCCCGCATTACGTGATGCCAGGTTAACCACTTTGTTAACGATGTCAGCATTAACACGCTGCACGAAATCTTCCAGATTCAGGTCGATATCGTCGATACGTGAAGAGAGTTTCGCCGCGTAATAGTAACGCAGGCTGTCGGCATCCAGGTGTTGCAGCCAGGTGCTGGCTTTAATAAAGGTGCCGCGCGACTTCGACATCTTGGCACCGTTAACGGTGACATAGCCGTGTACAAACAGGTTGTTTGGCTTGCGGAAGTTGCTGCCTTCCAGCATCGCTGGCCAGAACAGGCTGTGGAAGTAGACGATATCTTTACCGATGAAGTGATACAGCTCGGTAGTAGAGTCTTTACGCCAGAATTCGTCGAAGTCGATGTCGCCGCGCTTTTCGCACAGGTTCTTGAACGAGCCCATGTAGCCAATAGGCGCATCCAGCCAGACATAAAAATATTTGCCTGGCGCGTCTGGAATTTCAAAGCCGAAGTAAGGCGCGTCGCGGGAGATATCCCACTGCTGCAGGCCCGATTCAAACCACTCCTGCATTTTGTTCGCTACCTGATCCTGCAGCGCACCCGAGCGGGTCCAGGCCTGCAGCATGGCGCTGAACGATGGCAGATCAAAGAAGAAATGTTCAGAGTCGCGCAGAACCGGCGTCGCGCCAGAGACCACGGATTTTGGCTCGATCAGCTCGGTCGGGCTGTAGGTCGCGCCACACACTTCGCAGTTATCGCCATACTGATCGGCAGATTTACATTTCGGGCAGGTGCCTTTCACAAAACGGTCCGGCAGGAACATCCCTTTTTCCGGATCGTAAAGCTGGGAAATCGTGCGGTTCTTAATAAAACCGTTCTCTTTCAGACGACCGTAAATCAGCGCAGAAAGCTCGCGGTTTTCGTCGCCGTGAGTCGAGTGATAGTTGTCATAGCTGACGTTGAAACCGGCAAAGTCGGCTTCATGCTCGCTTTTCATTTCTGCAATCATCTGCTCCGGCGCAATACCCAGCTGCTGAGCTTTCAGCATGATAGGCGTGCCGTGCGCATCATCGGCGCAGATGAAATAAACCTGATTGCCACGCATTCGTTGATAACGCACCCAAATGTCTGCCTGGATATGCTCGAGCATGTGGCCGAGATGGATTGATCCGTTCGCGTATGGCAGTGCGCACGTTACCAGAATTTTTTTAGCGACTTGAGTCATAGTTTGCGTAGCTTTCTGTTGATTGAAAAAACGGGCTTAGATGGTAACTGAAGGCTTCACCTGCGTAAACACAAGGGATTCACCCCCGGCAGGCGCCGCAGATCCACGAGCATCTGATATCATTGAGAATACATCGCTGAAACCCAGCGTAAGCACAGCAGAAATAAGGAGCAGGGGATGACAGCACAATCCCGGGAACCGCATACGCCAGAGGGCCTGCGCGCCATCGTGGCGGGCGTATTGAGAAGCTTTGAGCATCCGACCCTTAAACAGAATCTTACGGCGTTGAAGGCGTTGCATCATGTGGCGCAGCTTGACGGTACGCTGCATGTGGAACTGCTGATGCCGTTTGCGTGGGCCAGCGGATTCGACGTCCTGAAAGAGCAGGTGAGTGCCGAACTGCTGCGTCAGACCGGCGCACGCGCTATTGACTGGCGACTCAGCCATGACATTGCGACCCTGAAGCGGGTGAAAAACCAGCCGGGCGTTAACGGCGTTAAAAACATTATTGCGGTCAGCTCCGGTAAAGGCGGCGTGGGTAAATCCAGTACCGCCGTGAATATGGCGCTGGCGCTGGCAGCCGAGGGTGCAAGGGTCGGCATTCTTGACGCGGATATCTATGGCCCGTCTGTGCCGAACATGCTTGGCACCCAGGATCAACGGCCAACCTCGCCGGATGGTACTCATATGGCGCCGATCATGGCACACGGGCTGGCAACTAACTCCATTGGGTATCTGGTCACGGATGACAATGCGATGGTGTGGCGCGGGCCGATGGCCAGCAAAGCGCTGATGCAGCTGCTGAATGAGACCCTGTGGCCGGAGCTGGATTATCTGGTACTGGATATGCCGCCCGGCACCGGCGACATTCAGCTGACGCTGGCGCAGAACGTGCCGGTGACCGGCGCGCTGGTGGTCACGACGCCGCAGGATATCGCCCTGATTGATGCCCGCAAAGGGCTGGTGATGTTTGAAAAGGTCAATGTGCCGGTGCTGGGCGTGGTGGAGAACATGAGCCTGCATATCTGCAGTCAGTGTGGCTTCCATGAGCCGATTTTCGGCACCGGCGGCGCACAGAAACTGGTCGAGGATTACCAGACGCAACTGCTGGCCCAGCTGCCACTGCACATTGATCTGCGCGAAGATCTTGATGAAGGCGAACCGACGGTGATTCGTCGGCCCGATAGCGAGTTTACCGCGCTCTATCGCCAGCTGGCCGGACGCGTTGCGGCCCAACTTTACTGGCAGGGAGAAGTTATCCCCGGCGATATCGCCTTCCGCGCGCTTTAAGCCCGACCCGACCCGCTGGCATAGTGCGAGGCCAGCGGGTAGTGCATTAATACGTAGCCGCCGTGCTCACCTTCACCCTGTGAAATCATCTTCCAGCCATGTTTCAGGTAGAAGGCCTGTGCCGCTTTGTTCTTCTGCAGGCACTTCAGCGCGCCGGTTGAAGTAAAGCGCGCCTCTACCGCCTCCAGCAATGCGCTACCCACGCCGCGACCCTGCCAGTCAGGATCGACATAGAGGCTGTGCAGGAAGTTATCGTTCTCCAGCAGGCCCGCAAATCCGACGCGCTGGCCGTCAGCTTCCGCGACCAGTACGGTTTCCCCCAGAATCACTCCATCAAAATCTTCCAGCTGCCACTCGCTGCCGTCCAGCCAGCGCCAGTTGTGTCGTCGCGCCGCCAGAAATAGCGTACGCAGAAAAGGACGATCGGCTTCCGTAAACGGACGAATCTCCACAGGTCAGCTCCCTTTTAATCCGGTCTTACAAAACTAGCAGCGATTCGCGGAGAGAGGCGTAAAAGATAAAGCGGGTTAAATGTCATGTAAATCGCTGTACACTGCCTGTCGGGCCAGAGAGCATCAAGCTCTCAGCGTTTGATAGCTTTCGTTAATCAGATTGATAACGTCTGCATATTAGATGTTGGCCCGAAAATTATGTAACCTGCATCACATATTTTAACGGAGGCCACCAGATGTCTATTATCAATACCAAAATCAAGCCGTTCAAAAACGCTGCATTCAAAAACGGCGAATTCATCGACGTAACCGAGAAAGACGTTGAAGGTAAATGGAGTGTGTTCTTCTTCTATCCAGCTGACTTCACCTTCGTCTGCCCGACTGAGCTGGGTGACGTGGCTGATCACTACGAAGAGTTCCAGAAACTGGGCGTAGATATCTACTCCGTTTCTACCGACACCCACTTTACCCACAAAGCCTGGCACGGTTCTTCTGAAACCATCGCGAAGATCAAATACACGATGATCGGTGACCCGACTGGCGCGCTGACCCGTAACTTCGAAATCATGCGTGAAGATGAAGGTCTGGCTGACCGTGGTACCTTTATCGTTGACCCGGAAGGCGTTATCCAGGCAATCGAAATCACTGCTGAAGGCATTGGCCGTGACGCATCTGACCTGCTGCGCAAAGTGAAAGCGGCTCAGTACGTGGCTTCTCACCCAGGTGAAGTGTGCCCGGCTAAATGGAAAGAAGGTGATGCTACACTGGCTCCGTCTCTGGACCTGGTTGGCAAAATCTAATTCCGCTTCGGCCTTTCGACCATTCTCCAATCGGGTGCTGCGGCACCCGATTTTTTGACCAGGATATCACTATGCTCGACACAAATTTGAAAACCCAGCTCAAGGCTTACCTTGAGAAATTAACCAAACCTGTTGAGTTGATTGCCACGCTGGACGAGGGTGCAAAATCAACCGAGATCCGTGAATTGTTGGTTGATATCGCCGGTTTGTCTGACAAAGTCAGCTTCCGCGAAGAGAACGATCGTCAGGTGCGTAAGCCCTCATTTCTGATCACCAACCCAGGTTCGAACAGCGGCCCGCGTTTTGCCGGTTCACCTCTGGGTCACGAATTTACCTCACTGGTGCTGGCACTGTTACAGACCGGTGGGCATCCGTCGAAAGAAGCACAGAGCCTGCTGGATCAGATCGCCGCCCTGGACAGTGACTTCCATTTCGAAACTTACTATTCACTCTCATGCCATAACTGCCCCGACGTCGTCCAGGCGCTGAACCTGATGGCGGTGATTAACCCGCGCATCAGCCACACCGCTATTGACGGTGGCCTGTTCCAGAACGAGATTCAGGAACGCAATGTGATGGGCGTGCCAGCGGTTTACCTGAATGGTAAAGAGTTTGGTCAGGGCCGCATGAGCCTGGCGGAAATCGTCAGCAAAGTAGACACCAACGCGGATAAACGTGCAGCGGAAGAGCTGAACAAGCGTGACGCCTATGAAGTCCTGATTATCGGCAGTGGCCCGGCGGGCGCAGCGGCAGCCATCTACTCAGCGCGTAAGGGTATCCGTACTGGCCTGATGGGCGAACGTTTTGGCGGCCAGGTGCTGGACACGGTGGATATCGAAAACTATATCTCCGTCCCAAAAACCGAAGGAGCAAAACTGGCGGGTTCACTGCGCGCGCACGTTGATGATTACAACGTGGATGTCATTGAAAGCCAGAGCGCCATCAAACTGATCCCGGCTGCGAAGGAGGGCGGACTGCACGCCATCGAAACCGCCTCCGGCGCAGTGCTGAAATCACGTAGCATCATTCTGGCAACCGGCGCACGCTGGCGTAACATGGGCGTGCCGGGTGAAGAAGAGTATCGCACCAAAGGCGTAACCTACTGCCCGCACTGTGATGGCCCGCTGTTTAAAGGCAAGCGCACGGCAGTGATCGGCGGCGGTAACTCCGGCGTTGAAGCGGCCATTGACCTGGCCGGTATTGTTGAACACGTTACGCTGCTGGAATTTGCCGGTGAGATGCGTGCCGACCAGGTGCTGCAGGATAAACTGCGCAGCCTGAAGAATGTTGATGTGATCCTGAACGCGCAGACCACCGAAGTGAAAGGTGACGGCACCAAAGTGACGGGTCTGCACTATATCGACCGTACCACGCAGACCACCCATGAGCTGCCGCTTTCCGGTATCTTCGTTCAGATCGGTCTGTTGCCAAATACCCCATGGCTGGAAGGCGCAGTTGAGCGCAACAAAATGGGTGAGATCATCATCGATGGTAAATGTGAAACCAGCCTGAAAGGCGTGTTCGCAGCGGGCGACTGCACCACCGTGCCGTACAAGCAGATCATCATCGCCAGCGGCGAAGGTGCAAAAGCTTCACTGAGTGCTTTTGACTATCTGATTCGTACTAAATCGGCTGAATAACATTGAGTTAGCCAGACAACAGCCCTTCAGCATTCGTGCTGAGGGGCTTTTTTTATTAGCCTGTTAATAGCCTGCCAGCGTCATCAGCATCATCCAGACTGGCGTCGTCACCGCCGCAAACACCGTAGAGAAGAGCATGCTGGCCGCCGCCGGGCCGGTAATGACATTAAACTTCTGCGACATCAGATAGACGTTAACCCCGACAGCCATCGACCCCAGCAGCACCACCACTTTACTCTCCAGCGGCGGCAGACCGCTCAGCCACGCGATAGCCCATACCGTCATCGGTTGCAGCACCAGCTTCAGCAGGCAGATGGTATAGCTCTCTTTTAAGCCATCCCGCACCCGATAGTGCGCCAGACTCATGCCCAGCGTGACCAGCGATAGGGGCGCAGCCAGCGAAGCCAGCATTTTTAGCGGTTCCGCGGCCAGCAGCGGCAAGGGGCGTTGCAGAAAACTCCAGGCCGTTCCGCTAAGAATGCCGATGATCAGCGGATTCTTCAGCACCCCGATCAGGGTGCGCCAGAGACCTTCCAGCGAGAAGCTGCCCTGTTTTGCCCATTCAACCGAAACGGTCAGTAAGGTCCAGAGGATCAGGCTATTAAACACCAGCACCAGCGCCACCGGGGGCAGGGCTTCTGGCCCAAGCAGTACCGTCGCTACCGGGATCCCCAGCATCACGTTATTGGAAAAGATGCCCCCCAGCGCAAAGACCGAAGCCGCCACGCCATCCAGATTAAACAGCCTTGTTGCCAGCAACCGTCCCACGATAAACACCAGCAGGCAACCGCCGAAGAAGGCCAGTAACAGGCGTGCATCCACCGGCGGGCTTTGCGAAAAGGTACTCATCACCCGAAACAGCATGCAGGGCAGGGCGACGTTAAATACAAAGCGGTTCATCCCTTCGCTGATGCTGGCGGGCCATTTTCCGAGGCGCGTAAGGCAGTATCCCAGCAGGATAAGGATAAACAGCGGGGCTGAGAGGTAAATTTGATGGCTTAAGCTTTCAAACAGCAGTGACATAGAGAGAGTCTGGTCAGACGATGATTAGTTACCAGACTAACAAATTGCTAACTAACTGTTAACTGTAACGGTGCCTGGAATAACCGTTGCCGGGACGCTAACCCAACCAGCGGCGCGCCTGCTGATCGCTGATGTCGCGATAATAGACCCGGTGAATAATTTCGCCACAGCCTTTGCAGCGGGCGGAAATATAGGTGGAGAGATACTGTCTGCCATTAGATGCCACGGCACCCTTGCGTTCAATATTAATATCCTGCCATCGATGGCGGTGTGGAATAAGCGCTAAAAATCGCATCATACATCCCGAATAGTATGAAGTTCCGCTTCAGAAGTTTTCTAACTCCATGAAATAAAGTGTTTTTTACGATGATGCTGCAAGCAGGTTAATTATTATGGGGTAACCAAAGTAACTGCGGGAAATATTACCCATCCGGGTAATAAGCGGGACTACCTATAAAGAGGTATCTTGTTAACCCGCAGCATTAAGCCTTTTTTTGCACTCTCAGGCGTTGATCGGGATCATGTGAATTGTTTCAGTTCTGATTATTTCCCAGGCGGGAGTCCCTTGCTTTCGCTGCGCGGCTTGCCTATGCTGCAAGCCGTAACATGACTCGGGGTGCCGCTTTCCTCACGGAAAGGGCTGAGAAAAACCCGCTGACCTGAACTGGATAATGCCAGCGTAGTCTGGCTGTTATCCATTGAAAATCAAAAAAAATTTCTAGCTTTAACGTCCTGTTTTGATAGTTCATTACTCAATGAGGCTTTCAGAATGGGCCACAGAACCATACGTCACACCATCACACGCAACGGGATTTATTACGTTCGTTTTCGCCTGCCCGGTAATAAATATTTTCGCAAGTCTCTGGAGACTGACAGCTACACCCAGGCTCAGTTGCTCATGTCTTTTGCTTCTCCTGTAATTCCTCTGGTTCAACGTGGAACCATCCAACCGGATCACTTCGGTAAGCGTCTTTCTGAGTATGGCAATCGCTTGAAACAGCAAAAAGATCGCTGGATTGCACATCAGTTTCTCAATTACGCGCTGCACAATATCCAGCCGATGGTAGTTCAGGAATACCGGGAGACTGTTAACCCCGGCAGTTACCAAGCCACAAAAGCAAGACGAGCTAAAAGAAGTGCTAACGCTGGCTGGCGCGTGGAATATGTACAAAAAGGAGAAGGCTCAGAACTGGATGAAGGCTATTTCTCAAGCCAATGAGCGTTTTATGGAAGTCCTGTTCATTGTCCTTGGCGCATCAACCGATGTAACGACCATCTCAAAACAAGATATCAAGCAGGTGATGGAAGTTGTTGAAAACTTGCCTAAGCGCGTTGTGCAACCTTATCGGTCGATGACTGTTCAGCAACTGATCGAGTGTGATGATGTGCCGCCTGAAGATTTGGTAGGCGCTGAGTCTATCCACAAGCATTTGAAGATTTATAAATCGCTGTTCAAAACCTTCCTGACTGACAATAAAGATATTCTGGAGAAGTCTCCGACTGATGGAGTAGTCGCCGCGCCCTCGAAAGTGAGGTTTGGCGCATACAGTGCGGCAGAAATGAGAAAGTTTGTGGGGTGGGCGCTCAAGCAGCCTGACGGCTGGCAGAAGTGGAGTACTCTGTTGTTGGCGTATACGGGAGCCAGAAGAGGGGAGATTGCCAGGCTGGATAAATCACAGATCAAATTTGATGAAGATAGCCAGCGGCACTATCTCCTGATCGCTGAAGGAGGACAGGGCAAAACTGAGAACGCGACAAGACAGGTGGTGATCCACCCCAAACTGATCGAGTGGGGTTTTCTTGATTTCGTTAATCGACAGTGGAAAGAGAAAATCTTCTCATCTGTGTCTGGCAAGAATATGCCGAAGATCGGCAAGGTCTTGGTTGATGTCCGTGATCAGCTTGGTATTCCGTATCTTGATGATTATGGACAGCGGCGGCTAGTTCACAGTTTCCGGCATATCATGATTTCAATCTGTTTAGCTGGCTGGGTTGGTACCTTAGCGCACCTGCAACAGGTGGTAGGTCATGAGAAGAGCGGCTCAGGAATCACCAAGCGCTATCTTCATACGTTCCCGCTTTCCACGGTTTGTTATGTGATCGATGGCTTATGTTGGGAGTAGATCAAAATCTTGTGTGTTTTAGACTGTTCCCGGAAGAAAACCTTCCCCAACCCGATTGCATAGGTGTACGATTAGCGATTAATACCTATACAAAATAAAGGGTTACTGATGGATACAGTAGAAGAGCTAAACGGAACGTACTTCTATGCGGGAAAATCGAATCTTACCGCCTCTGAACTCTTTTTCATGGTGTTTATCTTCAACACGGCTGATCAGTTCGGCATTAAAGACATTGCCGCAATCTATGCACTGTATGCGGGTATGAATGACCAGGATACTCGGACTAAACCGGAAACGGCCCTAAAAGGAACCTCCAGACTTTCAAAAGGCGTGAGGAAAGTATTCGGAAATAGAATGTTCCCGTTCGGGTTGAAAATGCCTACATGGATCGGCGGTTATACTCCGTGGACTGTAAAACGCAGGATGGTGAGGAAGGTTGGTACATGGGTAGGCCGTACTATTCCGTTAGTCGGCGAGGTCGTTCTTTTGGCTGATGTTTCACAGATTACCTACAATTCGATCCGCGAATACAACACCATAGCGCGGGGCGATGATAAATTATGGTGATCGGTGAGGATGACATTGAACAACGTGTATTACACATGTTTTCTGTTCGTGCTGGTGCTTACATGTTCAGGAAAAAGAAGTACGACACGTACACGGCAGAATCAAACATTCATTTTGATGTGCAGTTTGATCAGGATGATGTTGAAGAGTTTGTTGACGATTTCGCCAAAGAATTTGGCGTAGACATGTCAGGTTTTCATCTTGAAACCTACTACCCCGAAGTTAAATTTTCATGGAATCCATTCAAGAAACCTGATCCTGTAGATGTGCCTGATTTCACGATTGACATGTTTATTAAATCGGCTAAAGCCGGGAAATGGTTATACGACTAATTGCAAAGAGCGTTAAAAATGGCTGTACCTGTACACCTGATTTTGAAAGATGATGGCGGATCGCAGATTATGGGATCGTGTGATGTTCACGGAAGGGATGGAAGTATAGAGCTACGCAGCTTGCAACATGGCGTAATTATCCCTGGACCCTGTACACGAGATTGTGTAAATGCCTTTTCTCAGAAGTGACCGTCCAGGCGGTTACCGAACTCGATAATAAAGCGGCTCATTGCCATACGCCAGTCCCTCAGTGGCATCGTCCATTTTTGCGACGCTGCCTGGATTGCCAGCCACACAACCTTCTTCACTGAGTCGTCCGTCGGGAACACCTTACGCTTTTTAATCGCATGACGGATCACGCTGTTCAGCGACTCGATGGCATTCGTTGTGTAGATGACTTTACGGATGTCCGCCGGGTAAGCGAAGAACGTCGCCAGGTTGGTCCAGTTTGCCTGCCAGCTCCGGCTTATCTGCGGGTAGCCGCTGTCCCATGCGCTGGCGAACGCCTCCAGCGCCTGCTGGCCTGCTTCTTCCGTGGGGGCCTGATAGATGGCTTTCAGGTCGCGGGTGACGGCTTTGTAGTCCTTCCAGGAGACGAACCGCAGGCTGTTGCGCACCATATGCACGATGCACAGCTGGATGCGGGCTTCCGGATATACCGTGTTGATGGCGTCCGGGAAGCCTTTCAGGCCGTCGACACAGGCGATGAGGATATCGTTCAGGCCGCGGTTTTTGAGTTCTGTCAGCACATTGAGCCAGAACTTCGCGCCCTCGTTTTCGGCCAGCCACATACCCAGTAGTTCTTTCTGGCCTTCGATGTTGATACCCAGCGCCAGGAACACGGATTTATTGATGACGCGACTGTCCTGCCGGACTTTCAGGACGATACAGTCAAGATAAACTATGGGATAGACTGCATCCAGTGGACGATTCTGACATTCGGTAACCTGTTCCATCACCGCGTCAGTGACCTTCGATACCAGCGCCGGTGAGTCGTCTGCGTCATACAGCTCTTTGAACGCGGCCGCTATTTCGCGGGTGGTCATCCCTCTGGCGTACAATGATAAAATCTGGTTATCCATGCCAGTGATTCGGGTCTGATTCTTCTTCACCAGTTGAGGTTCGAAGGAACCATCACGATCACGTGGCGTACGCAGTTCCAGAGGACCATCACCGGTGGTAACGGTCTTTGTGGAGTAACCGTTGCGGGAGTTGGAACCCGGTTTAGGCTGGTTTTTATCGTAGCCGAGATGGTGGGACATTTGGGCGTTGAGAGCCGCCTCAACGCTGATTTTCTTCAGCAGGCGATCAAACTGGCTGAGATCGTCAGGGGTTTTGAGATTTTTGGCCAGTTCGTTAGCCAGAGCCTGCAATTGTTTTTCGTCCATAAATTAACCTTCATTTGATGCTGGATTGAACATATCAAAATCAGGCAATTACACAAATTTATGTACAGGCTCTATCCCTACAGATCCCCTCACTGGTAAAGTTACTGGCTCCCGTCAACACTGCTCTTTCAACTTCACCAAAGAGATTGATAGTTCATCGCCGTATCTGTTCAAAGCTGTTGCCACAGGCCAGACGCTCAAAAGCGCTGAGTTCAATTTCTATAGAATCAATTACAGTCACGTCGCCGGATTGCTACTCAGCGTCAGACCCTGCGTGATGAACTAATTTCTGATGAAGGTATCCGCCAGTATCTGAAATTCCGTGCTACTAAAGAAGAGTACCTCGCCCGCGCTTTATTTGCCGGACAGGTTTTATCCCCGTTTACCCAAGACTGCCCTGTGCTGGATTTTGAGGATGAATTCGTTCAGACCATAGCAACAGCATCGATCGATGCCACCAAAACAGGTAATGATGGATACTGCCGCGAACAACATGCGTTTTGCTCTTGGTGGTTGGTTGAGTTCAATGCGTGGTGTAGTTGTTCTGTGCTCTCCGGAAGCGTACAAGGCGATCAAGTTCCATCCGTCTATGCTGACTCTAATCAATCATGGTGTGCTGCCGGATAGCAATTTGTTTAACGGTAGTGTTAAGGCAAGTCTGCCAGCATTCCAGGCGATGACAATTGACGGGCTGACCTTTGTTAATACTGGTCTGCTATATCGTGAATTCATTCCGGCAGGACAGGCCTTCATGGTTCCGGTATTCGGTGCAAACAACATTGTCGGGAGTGATTTGCAGTCTTTTGAAATCTATCATGGCCCTGCATCTCGTGATTCTCGTTTGGCGGCAGAAGGAGCAGAAAGTCTTTTCTTCCAGTATTCATGGGAGGATCATCTGCACAATACCACTATCCAATCCGAGTACGATCTGCTGCCAATTTGCTATAACCAGTCGATGATTACCCGTCTGACTGTGAACACTACAGAGGCATAACAGACAGCGTTAGTTTTTGGGGGCGATTTGCTCCCCGCCGCATTTACAGATGAAGAGGAGATATACATATGAGAATCACAATTTCAGGTGTTGGCGGATTGCCTTTGGTGGTCTCACACGTCAAGACGCTGGAGGATAACGATCTGATTAATGTCAGTGGGCTATGTAGGGCGCTGGGAGATATTCTGCGCTCTTCATTTCTCGATAAGGTCGAGCGACTAGGATTTGAGGGGGCTATCAAGCATTACCTCAACGAACAGCGACAACGAAAAGTAAACACCAAATGAGGCTGGGGCAACCCGGCCTTTTTTGTGCCTGTCGTTTGCTATTGGGTCACTTCTTGGGACGCGATGCGGTGCACTTGCCATTTAAGAGGGGGTTGCGTCTTTGACTTCCTGCTGGCAGGATCCTGATCAGGGATTAACGGGACGTTAATCGCAAGCTTTTGATTTTGATTTAAATGACTCGGGGTGCCCTTCTTTGTGAAGGCTGAGAAATACCCGTATTACCTGATCTGGATAATGCCAGCGTAGGGAAGTCTGATGCCTGACCGCATTCGCCTTCTTGTTCGCCGGTTGGGAGCTACGATGACACATCAATCTCAACACCTTTCTGCCGCGCACTTCGCGCCCCTTCTGCATACTTTCCGCCGTCAGTCACCGCTGGTGCACTGCATGACCAATGACGTGGTGCAGAACTTCACCGCCAATGTGTTGCTGGCACTCCATGCCTCACCGGCAATGGTGATCGATGCTGACGAAGCCGCAGAGTTCAGCCGCTTTGCCGATGCGCTGTTGATTAACGTGGGCACCTTAACCCGCGAGCGCCAGCAGGCGATGCAAGCTGCTGTGACGGCGGCTAACCAGGCCGGAACCCCCTGGACGCTTGATCCGGTCGCCGTTGGCGCGCTGACGCTGCGTAGTGACTTCTGTCAGCAACTGCTGAGCCAGCAACCGGCGGTGATTCGCGGCAATGCGTCAGAGATTCTGGCGCTGGCACAGCAGGCCAGTGGCGGGCGCGGTGTCGATACGCTGCATCAGGCGGATGCAGCACTCAATGCGGCCCAACAGCTCGCGGAAACCTGGAGCACGCTGGTGGTCGTCACCGGTGAAGTGGACTACGCCACCGATGGTCAGCGACTCCTTGCTGTATACGGTGGAAACCCCTTAATGACACGGGTAGTCGGGACCGGCTGCGCCCTCTCCGCCGTGGTAGCGGGCTTCAGTAGTCTGCCAGGTGATCGGTTATTGAACGTCGCCGCCGCCTGCCAGGTCATGGCCCTGGCGGGAGAAAAGGCAGCGGCGCAGGCGTCCGGGCCGGGCAGTTTTGCCACCGCGTTTATTGATTCACTCTGGACGCTGGAGGGGAAATCATGAAGCGCATCAATGCTCTGACGATTGCTGGCACCGATCCCAGCGGCGGCGCAGGGATTCAGGCCGATCTCAAGACCTTCTCCGCTCTGGGAGCCTATGGCACCAGCGTCATTACCGCGCTGGTGGCACAAAATACGCAGGGTGTGCAGTCGGTTTATCGCATTGAACCGAACTTTGTTGCCGCCCAGCTCGATTCGGTCCTGGATGACGTGCGCATCGACAGCGCAAAAATCGGCATGCTGTCCGAAACGGCCATCGTGGAGCAGGTTGCGTCCCGGCTGAGGCGTGCTGAGATCCCCTTTGTGGTGCTGGATACGGTCATGGTCGCGAAAAGTGGTGATGCGCTGCTCTCGCCAGACGCCGTGGCCAGCGTACGAGAGCTGTTGTTGCCGCAGGTTTCACTGATTACGCCTAATCTTCCGGAAGCGGCGGCGTTGCTGGATTGCGGCATTGCCACCGATGAGGCGGAGATGCGCGAGCAGGGGCGGGCCTTGCTGGCACTGGGCTGTCAGGCTGTGCTGATGAAGGGCGGTCACCTGGCGGCGGCGGAGAGCCCGGACTGGCTGATTACGCATTCCGCAGAGCAGCGATTCAGTACGTCGCGCGTGAATACGCGTCATACACACGGCACCGGCTGTACGCTGTCGGCTGCTTTAGCTGCGTTGCGTCCGCGCCATGCTGACTGGGCAGAGACGATTGGGGAAGCCAAAAACTGGTTACAGCAGGCGCTGTTACAGGCGGATTCGCTGGAGGTCGGGAAGGGCATCGGGCCGGTTCACCATTTTCATCAATGGTGGTAACGACGAAGGCCCGCATCGACCAGGTAATTGGGCGGTGCGGGCGGTTTCAGGTTCAGGGTGCTTCAAACCAGGCGCTGTTTCGCTCGGCAATCGGGGTGATAGAGAAGATCATCTCCTGCAGATGACGACGCATTGCCGCTTCGGCGGCGTCGGCGTCGTGACACTTCAGTGCGGCAAAAATCTCTTCATGCTGCTCAATCAGCTTGTCCGGTGGAGAGACTTCACTCAGCGTAAGAAACCGCACCCGGTCCATGGCCGCTTTGATGTTCTCAACCGTTTCCCAGGCCAGCTTACAGTCAATGCTTTCAGCAATCAGGCGATGAAACTCATCGTCCAGAGTGAGAAAAGCCTGGCTGTCATGCCGCTCAGCGGCCATGCGCTGCAGCTGCAGGTTATGCTCCAGCGCCATCAGAGCCGGATCGGTAATCTCCAGTGCCGCACGGCGAACCACCGAAACCTCTACTGCCTCCCGGATAAAGCGGCCATCCGCCACCCGCTTAGCGGAGATTTTGCGCACGAAGGTGCCACGCTGCGGCAATACCTGTACCAGTCCGGCTTCGGCCAGCTTGATGAACGCTTCGCGCACCGGCTGGCGTGAAACGTTGAAGCGCGCGGACACCTCTTTTTCCGAGAGCAGCGAGCCCGGCTGAATTGCGCAGGTGACGATATCTTTGCGCAGATAACGGTAAATCTGCTGATTCACCGGTTCGCTGGTAGTAATGGTATAGGCGATCGACATGCAGCAATATCCATATTACGGCTGGCAGGGGCCAGCACGATGGGAAAGTGTCAGTCTAATCAGGGCGCTGCGTCTGCGCCAGCGCTTTGTTACAGCGCCTTCAGCCGCGGTTAAGACACTGATGCACCGTGGCGCGAGCTCCCAGAGTCGTCAGTCTCTGATACCAGTCAGTCAGCCGGGCAACCACATCGGCGTTTTGCAGCAGATCCTCGCCAAACACTTCCCGAATGGAGAGCAGCGCCCGCACACGAGCCTCGCCATCGTCGCTGGCGGCAACGCACTCAGCCAGTTGCTTCTGCATCGGGTCGCGGATCTCAATCGGCTGACCCTGTTCATCAATACCGCCGACATAGCGCATCCAGCCCGCCACGCCCAGCAGCAGCAGGTCGCAGTCGCTGCCACGCTGCAGGTGCCAGCGCAGACTATCGAGCATGCGCTGTGGCAATTTCTGCGTGCCGTCAGTGGCAATCTGGCCGGTGCGATGCTTAATGGCGCGGTTTTCATAACGGGCAATCAGTGAATCGGCGTAGGCGTTGAGATCCACACCCTGAGTGCGCAGTGTCGGTGCCTGCTCATCGATCATCAGTGAACGGGCGGCGGCGCGGAAATGGGGATCGGCCACACAGTCGCTGATGTACTCATAACCTGCCAGGAAGCCGAGATAGGCCAGGAAAGAGTGGCTGCCATTCAGCATGCGCAGTTTCATCTCTTCATAGGGCAGGACATCGCTGACCAGTTCTGCGCCCGCTTTTTCCCACGCCGGACGACCATTGACAAAGTTATCTTCAATCACCCACTGAAAAAAGGGCTCCGCTTCAACTGCAACCGGGTCATCGGATCCCAGACGCGCGCTTAGAGCCGCAAACGCTGCATCGGTCATGGCCGGAACGATACGATCCACCATGGTTGAGGGGAAAGTAATGTGTTGCTGAATATAGTCTGCCAGCGCCGGATCCTGATGCTGTGCCAGTTGCACAACAACGTTGCGGGTCACGTGGCCATTTTCCGGCATATTGTCACAGGACATCACGCTAAAGGCAGGTAAACCCCGATCCCGTCGGCGGCGAATCGCGGCCAGAATCAGACCGGGTAGCGATCGCGGCGAATGCGGATTCTGCAGGTCATGCACGATATCGGGATGATCGGGATTTAAATTGCCACTGGCAGGCTGGTGGCAATAGCCTTTCTCGGTGACGGTCATGGAGACAATCGCCACTTCAGGCTGGATCATGGCATTGATTACTGCCTCAATACCGTCACTTTTACCGTGTAGTGCCTGAGTAATGATGCCAATCACCCGGGTATGCAATGAATCATCAGCCATCTCGGTGAGGGTATAAAGCAGATGCTGCTCACGCAGGGCCTCAATCAACGCGCCGCTGTTGAGATTAACTTCACAATACCCCCAGTCGCTGCCCTGTTCAGCCAGCTTATCGCTGCAGAGCGCCTGATGAGCGCGATGAAACGCACCAAAACCGATATGTACCATGCGGGTTTTTAACTGGCTGCGGTCGTATGCGGGGCGCGTGACCTCAGCGGGCAGGCGATCAATCTGTAACATAGTCCATCCTTATGCCAAACGGGGCGCAAAGCGCCCCGAAATCATACATCTGTTAGCGAAACAACACTCAGACCGAAACCGGTTTACCCCCGGTTTTCGGACTGCGAATCACAAATAACACCAGGAAGGCACCCAGCGCGGCGACACAGCCCGCAAGGATAAACGCGCTATCGAATTTACCGGTGTGCTGAACAATAAACCCGGTGACGATTGGCCCGATGATGCCGGAGAGGCTACCCACCAGATGGATAAAGCCGCTGATGCTGCCGATACGGCTCTTATGCACCACATCCTGAATAATTGCCCAGTAGATTGCGCCGGTGATGTAGAGAAAGAAAATCGACACCGACATCATAATTACCGCAGGCACCACATCTTTTATCGTACCCGCCAGCGCCACACAAATTGCGGCGGCCAGCAGTGAGACAACCAGCACAATTTTGCGGGACAACAACAGCTTGCCGGTGATGTTAAAGATCTTATCGGAGATCCAGCCACCCAGCGCCAGGCCAACGAAACCGACGATCCACGGGATCATGGTGGTGATGCTCATCGATTTGATATCCAGGCCGTGCGCCTGCACCAGGTAAGCCGGGAACCAGCTCAGGAAGAAGAACAGAATGTAGTTGTAGCAGAAGAAGGCAAAAGCGGTGACCAGGATAATCGGCTGGCGCAGGTAGTATCCAAACGGATGAGACGTTTCTGACAGATCAACCTCATCATTCGGGTTCGTTGCTTTCAGGCGATCAATCAGCAGACGTTCCTCTTCGCTGACGCGCTTGCTCTTCGCCGGATTGTCAGCGGCGAAGAAGAGCCAGAACGCCATCCACACCAGACCGATACAGCAGACAATCACAAACGCCGGACGCCAGCCGTAGGCCAGGGCCAGATAACCAATGATCGGACCGGCGACCGCGCCGCCCAGCGGGGAACCGGCACTCAGCAAGCCCATCGCCGTCGCCGCCTGTTTTTTCGGGAACCAGCCGTTAATCGCTTTGTTGGCTGAGGAGCAGATCGGGCCTTCAGCCATGCCGAATAGCACTCGCAGGATCAGCAGCGACCAGAAGCCGGTAGCCAGGGCGGTCATGCCGCAGAAAATGGACCAGGCACCTACCGCCACAGCCAGCACGATTTTGGGGCCATAGCGGTCAGTAGCAAGGCCGCCAAGGAAGTTAAACAGGGCATAGCCGAAAAAGAAGCTGCCGAAAATCATGCCGAACTGCTCAGCATTGATCGCCAGATCTTTTTCCACCAGCGGCACCGTCAGCGACAGGGCGACACGATCGAGGTAGTTAATCATGTAAACCAGGAACAGCAGCAAAACGAGGGTCCAGCGCAGATTCTTGAACATACAAACTCCGTGATCTGTTTTATCTTTATAGTCATGCCGGTGGGTACGCACCGGCTGAGGAGACCTGGTGTTCAGCGGATAATTAACCCATCTGAAGTATGACTTTGCAGCAGGTGCGCGGATCTTTTTCAAACAGGGTCATCGCGCGCTCAATCTCCTGCAGCGGGAAGTAGTGCGTGACCAGTTTCTCTGGCTGGATTAACCCTTTATTCATCCATTCGATCACCTGTGGGAAACGATTGCTGTTAAGACGTGAGGTAAACAGCGACAGCTCCTTGCTGGTCAGGCTCTGCTGAGTAATGCTGCACGGCTCGCCGGAGAAGCCCAGCAGGCCGATGCGCGCGGCCGGTGAGGCGAGAGCAGCCGCTTCAGCCAGAATGGCGGGATGGCAGGCCGCATCAATAATCAGCGTCGGCTGCACGCCCTCAAGCTGTGCCGCCAAAGGGATTTCGCTGTTATCGAACAGTTGATCGGCACCGCTCTGCTCTGCAAGTGCCAGACGTTCCGGCAGGCGGTCCACCACCATTACTTTTTTAACTTTATAGACGCCCTTTAGCACCTGAATCGCAGTGAGCCCCATCGGACCGGCACCATAAATCAGCGCCACATCATCAGGCTGTGGTTTGAGGAATGCCGTGATGTTAGCCGCGATAGTGAAAGGCTCAACCAGACTGGCGAGTTTGTCGGGAATCGAGTCCGGCAGGCAAAAGGCATTTTTCGCCGGAGCCAGCGCAAATTCGCTGAAGCCGCCGTCGCGGTGCACGCCAATTACCTGCAGTGTGGTACAGACATTGGGGCGGCCCACCGAGCAGGGATAGCAGCTGCCGCAGCTCACCACCGGATCCACCGCCACGCGGTCGCCCAGCCGTGCCGGATCAACGCCGTCGCCTACCGCGTCGATGACGCCAAAAAATTCGTGACCAATCACCCGTGGATATTTCGCGAACGGGTTATGACCGTGCCAGATATGCACATCAGAACCGCAGATACTGGCATAAGCCACTTTGACCCGGACTTCGCCCGCTGCAGGTTGAGGCAGTGGACGTTCAGCTACCACCAGTTCACCCGGCTGTTCAATAACAACGCTTTTCATCAGCTTCTCCTTACCAGTTCCACAGGGTGCCATCTTCAAGACGGGCGACCGGGAGATAGGCAGGTTCATAGGGATATTTCGACGCCAGTTTCTCGTTGAATTCAATGCCGAGGCCTGGCTTGTCGCCTGGATGCATGTAGCCCTGGTCAAAGGTCCAGTTTGCCTCAAACAACTCCATCATCTGTTCGGAGAAGCCCATGTACTCCTGCACACCGAAGTTCGGCACCCAGAGGTCAAAGTGCAGTGCAGCCGCCATGCAAACAGGGGAGAGATCGGATGGACCGTGCGAGCCGGTGCGAACCTGATAGAGCGAAGCAAAATCAGCGATACGCCGCATACCGGTAATGCCGCCCGCATGCGTGATGGTGGTGCGTATGTAGTCGATCAGCTGCTCTTCAATCAGCTGCTTACAATCCCAGATACTATTGAACACTTCGCCCACCGCAATTGGCGTGACGGTGTGCTGACGGATCAGACGGAAGCACTCCTGATTCTCAGCAGGCGTCGGATCTTCCATCCAGAACAGGCGATAATCTTCCACACTCTTACCAAAACGCGCCGCTTCAATCGGCGTCAGGCGATGGTGCATGTCATGCAGCAGATGTTCATCGAAACCAAACTTGTCTCGGATCGCGGCAAAGAGTTTTGGGGTGAAATCGAGGTATTTCTCGGTAGACCAGAGCTGCTCTTCGGGCCAGTTACCTTTGGTTGCAGGCTCATAGGCCAGACCTTTGCCTTTCGCCATACCGTAGGTGGTTTTCATGCCCGGTACGCCGCACTGTGCGCGAATTGCTTTGAAGCCCAGCTCTTTGTGCTTCGCGTAGTCATCCATCACTTCATCAATGGAGTGGCCGGTGGTGTGGCAATAGACCATCACGCCGGTGCGTGATGCGCCACCCAGCAGCTGATAAACCGGCATATTGGCGGCTTTGCCTTTGATATCCCACAGTGCCATATCGACGGCGGAGATAGCGGACATGGTGACCGGGCCACGACGCCAGTAAGCGCCCTTGTAAAAATATTGCCAGATGTCTTCGATCTGATGCGCATCACGGCCAATCAGCTGCGGGCAGACGTGATCTTTCAGGTAGGAGGCGACCGGTAATTCACGGCCATTCAGTGTGGCATCGCCAATGCCAGTCAAACCCTGATCGGTAGTGATCTTCACGGTGACAAAGTTTCTGCCTGCGCAGGTTACAAATACTTCTGCCTTTACAATTTTCATCCTGGTTGCCTTAAGTCAGCGTTCAATGATGAAAAAGTACGCTGTTTAATACTACCATACAAGTTGGGGTGGCAGAGTTGTGAACGGAATCACAGAGTGTTTACACTGCCAGAAAATGCCCGTTAAGGGGTGATAAAGCGAGGCTGCAGAGAGGAAGTTATGAAGAAAATGAGCGCTATTGGCAGGAGAAGAAAAAGGGGCTTTCGCCCCTGATATCGGTTCAGGCAAGCAGCGCGCACTGTGGCGGCAGTCGGCAGCTCAGCGCACCCGCCATCACCTCAATCACGAATTCGCGTCCTGAAAGCGGCTCGCCATCGAGGTTAAAGGTCATCTCATGTGGAGAACGGATCGTCAGTGACTCCAGTTGCGTGGTGACGATGCCGGGATTGTCATCGTCGCCAGTCAGCGAGTGCAGCAGAGTCGGCAGCAACTCCTGCGCGGTGACAATGCTGACGTCCAGTCGGCCATCATTGATCAGGGCAGAAGGGCATAACCGCTGACCGCCGCCCGCCTGACGCCCATTACCGATACCGATCACCAGCGCATCACCCTGCCAGGCGAAATCGGGACCGCTGATCTCGCAGGTATCCGGTTTAAGGGTATCCATACGCATCAGGCCGTGAATAAAGTAGGAAACGCCGCCCAGCGCTGACTTCAGCTTTTCCGGGGTTTCGGTGGTGATGCGTGTGCCAAATCCACCCGTTGCCATGTTGATGAAGTAGTGATCCTGGTTCACTCTGGCCAGATCGATGGTGCTGGCTGTGCCCTGAATCGCCAGACGCAGTGCCGGTTCCATCTCTTCCGGGATGCCCACGCTGGTGGCAAAGTCGTTGGCAGTGCCCAGCGGCAGGATACCCAGCACCGGACGATGATCGGCACTGGATGCCGCCAGCGCCGTTGCAATCTCGTTGATCGTGCCATCACCACCGCCCGCCACCACGGTTTCGGCCTTCAGCGCAATCGCCTCTTTGACGTACCTGTCGCCATCACCTTTTTCAAAAGTGACACGCACCGCAATATCAAAGCCGTCTTCACGCAGGGTGGTAATAGCTTCGCGCAGATCGTCATTACCTGCGCCTTTCCCATTCAGGATGAGCAGCGTAAGCGGTTTATTATCCATTTTGCGTTCCTTGAAGATCTACAGAGTAAGAAGGGAATTTATAACATAGCTGCCAGCAGTAAATAATTGGCGAAAGAGAGAAAAAAGAAAACCCGCACGGGGGAGCCGGGCGGGTAAATGAGGTGGTTCCAGGTAAATCTGCCGTTTGTTGTTACTCATTAGCAGCAGGCGGGACTATAAAGCAGCCCTGTACAGGGGTCTGTGATCCTGTTCTGATTTCCTCAAAATGTTTCCGTTAGTAAACGATTATGTGGGTCCCGGGTATCTTCGCCGTGATCGAAGTTGCGCAGGAGCAGCGCAAACCGCAGATCGACCTCTTCTGGCACCCGCAGCCAGACGCGATGGCCGTCGCCCGGCGCAACCTCAGTGGGTTCACCGCGCGCATTCTGCAACGCATCCAGCTGGCAATTCAGGTTTCCTTCGGGCGTCATGATCTCCACGCTATCGTGCAGCATAAATTTGTTTTTCACCGCCACTTCAGCCCATTCGCTCCGGCGCTCGCCAGTAAATTCGCCGACAAACTGCTGGCGATCGGACACGGAAAAGCCCTGCTGATAATTCTGGTAGCTGTCGTGAGTATGACGGCGCAGGAAACCTTCGGTGTAGCCGCGATGCGCCAGGCCTTCCAGCGTTAACAGCAGTGACGGGTCGAACGGCTTCCCGGCAGCGGCATCATCAATCGCCCGGCGATACACCTGGGCGGTGCGGGCGCAGTAGTAATAGGACTTGGTGCGTCCCTCGATTTTCAGCGAATGAACGCCCATCTCGCTGAGCCGCTCCACATGCGCGACCGCGCGCAGATCCCGTGAGTTCATGATGTAGGTGCCGTGTTCATCTTCGAACGCGCTCATCACCTCGCCGGGCTTCATCTTCTCTTCCAGCAAAAACACCTTGTCAGTGGGCTGACCGATCCCCAGCGTTGGCGTGACATCCTGCACTGCGACAGGCGTGTGAATACCGACGATATTCCCCACCTCATCCTGCTGGCCTTCCGCCACTTTATACTCCCAACGGCAGGCGTTGGTGCAGGTGCCCTGATTCGGGTCGCGCTTATTCATATAGCCCGACAGCAGGCAGCGACCGGAATAGGCCATGCAGAGCGCGCCATGAACGAAGACTTCCAACTCCATCTCCGGCACCTGCTGGCGGATCTCGGCGATCTCTTCCAGCGACAGCTCGCGTGACAGAATCACCCGGCTCAGCCCCATCTGCTGCCAGAATTTCACCGTGGCCCAGTTGACCGCATTGGCCTGCACCGACAGATGAATCGGCATCGCCGGAAAGGCGTCGCGCACCAGCATAATCAGGCCGGGATCGGACATGATCAGCGCGTCGGGCTGCATCGCCACCACTGGCGTCAGATCGCGAATAAAGGTTTTCAGCTTGGCATTGTGTGGCGCTATGTTGACCACCACGTAGAATTTTTTGCCCAGCGCGTGCGCTTCATTGATGCCCAGCGCGAGGTTTTCATGGGTGAATTCGTTGTTGCGCACCCGCAGGCTGTAGCGCGGCTGTCCGGCATAAACGGCATCGGCACCATAAGCAAAGGCGTAACGCATATTCTTCAGCGTGCCGGCGGGGGAAAGCAGTTCGGGTTTCATGATGTTCTCACTGATGTCAGGTCAGTATGCCGGCTTAAGCGGCAGGTGCAGGGCCATTAAGCCCTGCAAAGGGTGCGGAATTGTAGGCAGTGAGAAAAGGGAAGTAAATTGATCGGGATCAAACTAGATCAAATGACAGGCATCGGCTTCCCAGCGATAGCCCATGCCGTAGACGGCGCGAATAAAAGGCTGCTCGCTGTCGAGGTTCTCCAGCTTGCGCCGCAGGTTCTTAATATGGCTGTCGATGGTGCGGTCCGTGACCACCCGGTAGTCATCATAGAGATGATTGAGCAGCTGTTCGCGTGAAAAGACTTTGCCCGGTTCCAGCGACAGCGTTTTCAGCAGGCGGAACTCCGCCGGTGTGAGATCCAGCGGCTTTTCGCGCCAGCTGGCGAAGAAGCGGCTCTCATCGACCCGAAGTAACGAGGCGCTCTGCGGCTCTTCCGCCGAACGTCTGACCCGGCGCAGAATCGTTTTGACCCGCGCCACCACTTCACGCGGGCTGAAGGGTTTGCAGATGTAGTCATCCGCGCCCAGTTCCAGCCCCAGCAACCGATCGATCTCCTCGGTGCGGGCGGTGACCATAATAATCGGCAGCTCGGAATGACGGCGGATTTCGCGGCACAGCGTTAAGCCATCGGTACCCGGCAGCATCAAATCCAGCAGCATCAGATCGGGCGGCGTCTGGCGCACATATTCCAGCACCGCGTTGCCGTCGGCGATGTGATGGGTGCGGTAGTTCGAGGCGTGCAGATAATCGATCATCAGCTGCGCCAGTTTCGGCTCATCTTCGACCACCAGAATCAGCGGGTCAGGGTTTTCCATGCTCATAAGCGTCTACACAAGGGGAACATAGCGCAAGTGTAGCGCGATTTTCAGTCCACCTAAATCAGAGTGCGTCGCATGAATATCGCCGCCGTGGGCGTCCGCGATATTTTTACAGATGGCCAGTCCGAGGCCCGAGCCACCGCTGGCGCGATTGCGCGAGCCTTCGGTGCGGAAGAATCGCTCGAAAATCTGCGCCTGATGTTCCCTGTCGACGCCGGGTGCGCTGTCATCAAAATCGATGCACCAGTTGGGAGCCTCATACTTCAGCGTCACTTCAACCCGGCCGCCGCTGTCGGTGTAGCGCAGGCTGTTCTCCAGCAGGTTAGTGAACAACTGCATCAGGCGATCGGGATCGCCAAAGAACGGGGCGTTATCGGGCAGATTCAGCTTCAGCGTCAGGCCATGCGCACGATAGCGTTCGGCAAAGCTGCCCGCGGTCACCTCCAGCAACTGAACCAGATCGGTCGCCTGTTTACGGTAGGCGAGGGCGCCCTCATCCGACAACGACAGCTGATGCAGATCGTCAACCAGCTTGGTCAGCACCACCACTTCGCTCTGCAGCGAGACGATCGCTTCCGGCGTCAGTTTGCGCACCCCATCCTGCATCGCTTCCAGTTCACCACGCAGGATCGCCAGCGGCGTGCGCAGCTCATGGGAGATGTCGGCCATAAAGGCGCGGCGCATGCTTTCGTTTTTCTCCAGCGAGCTGGCAAGAAGGTTGAAGTCACCGGCCAGCTGGCCCAGTTCATCACGGCTGCTGACCTCGACCCGGGTAGCAAAATTACCGGCTGCCAGATGATGAGTGCCGTCCACCAGCCGTTTTACCGGAGCCAGCAGGCCACGCGCCATCAGCCAGGTCGCCAGCGCCGCCAGCAGGGTCGACAGCCCCACGATAATCCAGCTGGTACGCCGCTGCTGTTGATCAAAGTTAATGTCGGTACTGCGCGTCAGCCGCTCCGGCGGCGAGCCAATCACCCAGCCGACCACTTTATGGTTACTGGTGGTAATGTTGCGTCGCGTGCCTTCGGGCGGCACCGGCGATTTTGGTCCGGCCAGCACTTTATACTGCTGGTCGAGGATCCAGAACTGAGTGCGCCAGCCGTGCGGCGGCAGCTGACTGCTGCTGTCGGGATTCTGCTCCAGCGAACGCAGCATGGTGAAGACCAGCCGATCGTTGTGGCGCAGAAAATCCCAGTTGCCGTGCTGCTCATACTGATCGGCCAGCGCATCGCTGAGCAGATTTAACCGCTGTTCGTTGCCGCGCTTGATGTAGTCGACAAAGCCGTGTTCGAAACTGAGGCGAACTCCCCAGTGCATGGTGATCAGCACCAGCATGCAGGTGGCGAAAATCGCCATAAACAGTTTGGCACCGATGCCCAGGCGCAGGTTGAGTCTCATTTTTTTCTCCGGCGTCGCAGATCGACATTGGTATTCACCTGTGGCGGGACACGCCAGAACACCAGCGCGGGCAGGATGATAATCAGCGACATGCACAGGTAGGTGTAAATAAACATCTGATGTTCCGCCGCGCTGTTCGCCGCGCTCTCCTGAGCAAAGGCGCCCAGCAGCAGCCCGGCGATGGTGACGCCGATACTCATCGACAGCTGCATAATCATCGACAGCAGGCTGTTGCCGCTGGACGCCAGCTCATCGGGCAGCTCCTTCAGCGTCAGGGTATTCATCGAAGAGAAGCGAATGGCGTTGACCATACCCTGCAGAAACAGCACCAGCGGCAGCAGCCAGACCCAGCCCATCAGCGCCACCAGCGGGAACAGCAGAACCACCAGCGCCAGCGCCACGGTCGACATCACCAGCACGTTGCGGTAGCCGTAAAGATTGACGATGCGTACCACAATGCGCTTCATCCCCATATTGCCCAGTACCATCGGAATCATCATCAGACCGGCGTGAAACGGGCTGTAGCCCATGCCGAGCTGCAGAAAGATAGGCGTCATAAAGGGCAGCATGCCGCTGCCGATGCGGCCGGTAAAGCTGCCGAGCAGGCCAATGGAGTAAACGCGATTATCGAACAGCTTCAGGCTGAACAGCGCATTGTCATTGCCGCGCGCATGCATCAGGTAGAACAGCAGAGAGAACATGCCGATGAGGATCATCGCACCCAGCAGCAGCGGAGAGCCGCCACTGCTGCGCTGACCATCCAGCGCCAGTGTCAGGGTTGCCATGCCGGCGGCCAGCAGGATAAAGCCACCGAAATCAAAGCGCCGCGTCTGCATGCTGTAGTTGGGCATCAGCATCAGAGTGGCGATAGCGCCTGCGATGCCGACCGGGATGTTGATCAGAAAGATCCAGTGCCAGCTGGCGTACTCCACCAGCACACCGCCCAGCGCCGGACCCAGCAGCGGGCCGATCTGGCCGGGAAGAGTCACAAAGGTCATGGCGGACATATACTGCTCCCGCGGCACGATTTTCATCACCGTCAGGCGACCCACCGGCACCATCATGGCCCCGCCAATCCCCTGAACCACGCGCGACAGCACAAGCTGATCCAGCGTGCCGGAAAGGGCGCACAGCAGCGAGCCGAGGCTGAACAGCAGAATCGCGCAGAAGAAGATGTTACGCACGCCAAAGCGATCCGCCAGCCAGCCGCTGACCGGCAGCATCACCGCCACCGTCAGCACGTAATAGACGATCACCGAGTGCATGTGCAGCGGGCTGACACCCAGGTCATGCGCCATCGACGGGATCGCGGTATTCACGATAGTGGTATCCAGCGTCTGCATAAAGAAGCCGATGGCAACTATCCACAGTTGCCAGCGGACGTTAGTGCTCTGCGTAGTCATCGATCCCCCCGATAAAGACGTCACGCCCCATGCCTGCCGACTTCGCACCCATTACGGCTGCTGCGCGGCGGCCAGCGGGCGTTTTTTGCGCCGCAGTTTATCCATCATTAAATAGACCACCGGCGTGGTGTAGAGCGTCAGCAGCTGGCTCATCACCAGACCACCCGCGATGGTAATCCCCAGCGGCTGTCGCAGTTCGGCACCGTCGCCGCTGCTCAGCACCAGCGGCAGCGCGCCAAACAGCGCCGCCAGCGTGGTCATCATAATCGGCCGGAAGCGCAACAGGCATGCCTGGAAAATCGCCTCCCGCGCGCTGAGCTGGCCGTTGCGCTCGGCCTCCAGTGCAAAATCGACCATCATGATGGCGTTCTTTTTCACAATACCGATCAGCAGCAGAATACCGATCAGTGCGATCAGGCTGAAGGGCGTATCGAACAGTTCCAGCGCCAGCAGCGCACCGACACCCGCCGAGGGGAGGGTAGAGAGAATCGTCAGCGGATGCACATAGCTCTCATAGAGTATCCCCAGCACAATATAGACTGCCGCAATCGCCGCCAGCATCAGCCAGAGCTGGTTGCTTTGCGACTGCTCAAACACCTGCGCCGTACCGGCAAAGCTGCCGCGCACGCTGGAGGGCACGCCAATCGCGGTCATGGTGCGTTCAATGGCCTCCGACGCCTGCGACAGCGACACCCCTTCCGGCAGGTTGAATGAGATGGTCGAGGCCGCCGACAGCCCCTGGTGGTTCACCGACAGCGGCGCATTAGCGGGCTGCCACTGGGCGAACCACGACAGCGGAATCGCTTTACCTTCGCTGTTTATCACGAACATCTGCGACAGGGCGCTGATATCCTGGGTATAGCGTGGATCGACCTCCATCACCACTTTGTACTGGTTAAGCGGCTGGTAGATGGTGGAGATCTGCCGCTGACCAAAGGCGTTATTCAGCAGGGCATTGGCCTGAGAGACGTCGATGCCAAGCCGCGCCATGCTTTCCCGGTCATAGGTCAGCGCCATCTCGCTGCCTTTATCCTGCTGATCGGAGTTCACATCGGCCAGCTGCGGCAGGGCGGCGAACGCCTCGCGGATTTTCGGCTCCCACGTCCGCAGCGCGCTGAGATCGTCCGACAGCAGTGAATATTGATAAGCGGCGTTCGATTCCCGCCCGCCTGCGCGCAGATCCTGCACCGCATTCAGATAGAGACTGGCACCCGGCTCTTTTGCCAGTTTAGTGCGCAGCCGGGCGATTATCTCAAGGGCACTCTCTTTGCGCTCCGACAGCGGCTTCAGCGAGATAAACATCGAGCCGCTGTTGGTCCGCATCCCGCCGGTAAAGCCCACCACGCTTTCTACTGCCGGATCGGCCCCGACAATCTCCATGAAATCCTGCAGCTTGCTGCGCATCGCCTGAAACGAAATGCTCTGGTCGGCAGAGATAAAGCCGGAGAGTCGCCCGGTGTCCTGCTCCGGCATAAAGGTTTTCGGGATATGAACAAACAGCCAGCCGGTCAGGGCGATGGTAGCGAAAAAGAGCAGTAGCACCCAGCGCGCATGGTTCAGCACCACGCTCAGCGACCGGCCATAGCCCTGCTGGATCGCCATCAGCAGCCGACCCACGCCGCGCTGACGCGGCTGGCTGCGCGGCGCGTGTGGCTTCAGCAGATAAGCGCACATTACCGGCGTCAGGGTGACCGAGATAAACAGCGAGATAAGAATCGACACCGACAGCGTAATGGAAAATTCAGAGAAGAAGCGGCCAATCAGCCCGCCAATCATCAGCAGCGGCAGGAACACCGCAATCAGCGACAGGCTCATCGACAGCACGGTAAAGCCGACTTCCCGCACCCCTTTCAGCGCGGCGGCCAGCGGTTTCATGCCGGCTTCCACGTGGCGGGCAATATTCTCCAGCACCACAATCGCATCATCCACCACAAAGCCAGTGGCGATGGTCAGTGCCATCAGCGACAGGTTATTCAGGCTGAAGCCGCACAGGTACATCGCGGCGAAGGTGCCGATCAGCGAAACCGGCACGGCTACGGCGGGGATCAGCGTGGCGCGGCCTGAGCGCAGGAACACAAACACCACCAGAATCACCAGCGCCACGGCGATGATCAGCGACTGCTCCACTTCATGCAGCGAGGCGCGAATAGTGGGCGAGCGATCCTGAGCAATCTCGAGATCAATGGCGGCGGGGATTACCTCATGCAGCAGCGGCATTTCGGCGCGTATGCGGTCCACCGTGTCGATGACGTTAGCTTCAGGGGTTTTACGGATCAGCAGCAGCACCGCGGGTTTACCGCGCGACATCCCGGCGTTGCGCACGTCCTGAACCGAGTCCTCGACGGTCGCCACGTCCGACAGCCTGACCGCCGCGCCGTTGTTGTAGTGCACCACCAGCGGCTGATATTCATGGGCGGTCTGCAGCGCGTCATTGGTGCGTAACTGCCAGCGCTGTTGCGGATCATCCAGCGCACCCTGTGGCCGTCGCTGATTGGCGTTGGAGATGGCGGTGCGCACCGCATCCAGCGAGACGCCCTGATTAAACAGCGCCTGGGGATTCAGCGCCACGCGCACCGCTGGCAGTGAGCTGCCGCCCACGGTGACGTCGCCCACACCCTCAATCTGTGACAACTTCTGCGCCAGCTGGGTCGAGGCGTAGTCGTAGAGCTGACCGGGATTGTAGGTATCCGAGGTCAGCGTCATGATCATAATCGGCGCATCGGAAGGGTTTACTTTGCGATAGGTCGGACGCGACGGCATGCCGGTCGGCAGCAGGCTTTGCGCCGCATTAATCGCGGCCTGCACATCGCGCGCTGCGCCGTTGATGTCGCGGTCAAAATCAAACACCAGAATGATGCGGGTGCTGCCCAGCGAACTGGTGGAGGTCATTTCACTGACACCCGCGATGCGTCCCAGCGAGCGTTCCAGCGGCGTGGCTACCGACGACGCCATGATCTCAGGTGAAGCACCCGGCAGTGACGCCGAAATAACGATCACCGGGAAATCGACCTGCGGCAGCGGCGCCACCGGCAGCAGGCGAAAACCCAGTATCCCGGCCAGGGCGATGGCCAGCGTCAGCAGGGTGGTGGCGACGGGCCGATGGATGAACAGGGCAAAGAACTTCACTCTGCGGCCTCCGTGCGGCCAAAGCGGCGACGGGTGGCGTGCGACAGGCGGTCAAACAGCAGGTAGATTACCGGTGTGGTGAACAGCGTCAGCACCTGGCTCAGAATCAGGCCGCCGACCATCGCAATCCCCAGCGGATGACGCAGTTCGGCACCGACGCCGGAGCTGAGCATCAGCGGCAGTGCCCCGAGCAGGGCCGCCAGCGTGGTCATCAGAATCGGCCGGAAGCGCAGCAGGCAGGCCTGATAGATGGCATCAACAGGCTTCATGCCCTGTTCGCGCTCAGCCGCCAGCGCAAAGTCGATCATCATGATGGCGTTCTTTTTCACGATGCCGATCAGCAGGATGATGCCGATAATCGCCACGATATCCAGCTCATTGCCGCTGAGCATCAGCGCCAGCAGCGCGCCGACACCCGCCGTGGGCAGCGTCGAGAGAATGGTGATCGGGTGGATAAAGCTCTCATAGAGCACGCCCAGCACGATGTACATCGCCACAATGGCCGCCACAATCAGCCAGACGGTGCTGCTCAGCGCCGCCTCAAACGCCAGCGTGCTGCCCTGGAACTGGGTCATCAGCTCAGCGGGCATGCCAAGCTGCGCTTCCGCCTGCGACACCGCCTTCACCGCATCTTCCAGCGAATAGCCGTCAGCCACGTTAAAGGAGAAGGTCGCCGACGGGAACTGGTCGAGATGATTAATGCTCAGCGGCGTGTGACGCTGTTCAATGCGGGCGATGGCGCTCAGCGGCACACTGCCGCCATCGCTGCTGTTAAGGCGAATCGCATCCAGACTCGCCAGCCCCGGTGTGGCGCTATTGTCCTGCTCCAGCACCACACGATACTGATTCGCCTGGGTGTAGATGGTGGAGATGAGCCGCTGACCAAACGCGTTGTAAAGCGCGTTATCGACGTCAGCCATGCTGATGCCGAGGCGGCTGGCGCTGTCGCGGTCAACGTTGACATAGGCTTCCAGTCCCTGGTCCTGCCAGTCACTGCTGACATCGCGCAGCTGTGGCAGGGTGCTGAGTCGGGTCAGCAACGCTGGAACCCAGGTGCTGAGCGACGACAGTGAACCCGATTGGAGCGTGAACTGGTAGGGCATGCGGCTCGCCTGAGTATCAATGGTGAGATCCTGCACCGCCTGCAGCCACAGCTGCACGCCCGGCAACTGGCTGACCTGCTGTTGAAGGCGCTGCTGAATGGCCGGAATGCGGTCGTCACGCTGATCCAGCGGCTTGAGGTTGATCTGCAGCCGCGCACTGTTTAGCGAAGCATTGGTGCCATCCACGCCGACAAACGAGGTCATGCTCTCCACCGCCGGATCTTTCATGATGATGGAGGCAACATCGCGGGTGCGCTGCGCCATGCTGGCGTAGGAGACCGACTGCGGTGCCTGCAGCGTACCCTGGATAATGCTGTTGTCCTGCTGCGGGAAAAAGCCTTTCGGGATTATCATCCACAGCAGCAGCGTCAGCACCAGGGTGCCAAGCGCGACCGACAGCGTCAGCCAGGGATGATTCAGCACCCGTTTCAGGCCGCGGCCATAGGCGGCCACGATACGATCAAACATCGCCTCGCTGGCCCGGGAAAAGCGGTTCTGTTTGCGCAGCGACTCCGCGCTCAGCATTCTGGCGCACATCATCGGTGTCAGAGTCAGCGACACCACCGCGGAAATCAGAATCGCCACCGCCAGCGTCACAGCAAATTCGCGGAACAGGCGGCCAATCACGTCGCCCATAAACAGCAGCGGGATCAGCACTGCAATCAGTGAGAAGGTGAGGGAGATGATGGTAAAGCCGATCTCGCCGGCACCTTTCAGCGCGGCGGTGAGAGGCTTTTCCCCTTTCTCGATATAGCGTGAGATGTTCTCAATCACCACGATGGCATCATCGACCACAAAGCCGGTGGCGATGGTCAGCGCCATCAGCGTCAGGTTATTAATGGAAAAGCCAAGGAAGTACATCGCCGCAAAAGTGCCGATCAACGACAGGGGCACCGCCACCGCCGGGATCAGCGTGGCGGGCACGTTGCGCAGGAACAGATAGATAATCATCACCACCAGCGCCATCGCCAGTATCAGCTCAAACTGCGTGTCGTTGACCGATGCGCGAATATTAGTGGTGCGATCGGTGAGCAGTTTAACTTCTACCGACTTCGGCAGAGCAGCGGTCAGAGCGGGCAACATGGCACGGATGTTATCTGCCGTAGCGATGATATTGGCACCAGGTTGACGCTGAACGTTGAGCACAATCGCCGCATCGCGGTTAGCCCAGGCGCCGAGCCAACTGTTTTCGGCACCCTGTTCGATGGTCGCCACGTCACCAAGACGCACCGGTGCGCCGTTTTTGTAGCTGATAATCAGCTGGCGATAATCTTCCGCGGATTTCATCTGGTCATTGGCTGACAGGGTGATGGAGCGGGTCGGGCCATCCAGGCTGCCTTTGGCCGAGTTGACGTTGGCATTGCTGATGGCAGTCCGCACCGTTTCGCTGGTCAGACCCAGCGCCGCCAGCGCCTGCGCATTCATTTTTACCCGCACTGCCGGGCGCTGACCGCCTGACAGTGTGACCAGTCCGACGCCGCTGACCTGCGAAATTTTCTGGGCGACCCGCGTTTCCACCATGTCCTGAACCTGCGTCAGGGGCATACTGCGCGTAGTAACAGCCAGCGTCATGATCGGCGGATCGGCAGGGTTTACTTTGCTGTAGACCGGCGGATTAGGCAGGTCGTTAGGCAGCAGGTTAGTGGCGGAGTTAATAGCCGCCTGAACTTCCTGTTCGGCGACGTCCAGCGGCAGCGTCAACTGGAACTGTAGCGTCACCACCGAGGCTCCGCCGGAGCTTTGCGACGCCATCTGTTTCAGGCCTGACATCTGACCAAACTGACGCTCAAGCGGGGCGGTGATGGAGGAGGTGACCACATCCGGGCTGGCACCCGGATAGAGCGTAACCACCTGAATGGTCGGATAGTCGACTTCCGGCAGCGCCGAGACCGGCAGGAAGCGGTAGCCCAGCACCCCGGCCAGCAGAATCGCAATCATCAACAACGTGGTGGCGACCGGGCGCAGAATAAACTGGCGTGACGGCCCGCCACTGTGATCGGGAGGCATGACCTGCATTACTCACGCTCTCCTTTTGACGGCAGGGCGGCGCGGGTGGCGCGCGGTGCGTTGCTCTGCGGCGCGACGACCTCGACTTTCGCCCCTTCGGTCAGGCGATCCAGACCATCGGTCACCACGCGTTCACCCGCCTCAAGACCGGCGCTGACCACCACTTTCTCACTATCCTGCAAGCCGGCAACCACGCTTTTCTTGCTGACCTTGTTGTCACTGTTCACCACCCAGACAAAGTGGCCTTCGTTACCCATCTGCAGCGCGGCAGGCGGGATCACAACCGCATCCTGCAGGGTGTTGACCTTGAGCCGCACATTCACAAACTGATTGGGGAACAGCGTGTCGTCCTGATTATCAAACCGCGCTTTAATTTTGATGGTGCCGGTGGTGACATCAATCTGGTTATCGAGGCTCAGCAGTTTGCCACTGGCGATCAGGTTCTGATTGCTGCGATCCCAGGCCTCCACCAGCAGCGGCTGGCCGCTTTTCTGCGCCTTGAGAATGGAACTGATACTGTTCTCCGCCAGGGTAAAGAGCACATCAATCGGGTGCGTCTGGGTGATCACCACGATACCGGTGGTGTCGCCACTGGTGACGTAGTTGCCGACATCCACCTGTTTCAGGCCGACACGACCGGCAATCGGGGCAGTGATGCGGCTGTAAGTCAGATTGAGCTGCGCACTGGCGACGCCGCCTTCATCCGCTTTCAGGGTGCCGAGCGTTTCACTTACCAGTGAGCGCTGGGTATCCAGTTCCTGCTGCGACACCAGCGACGTTTTTGCCAGCTTCTCAAAGCGCGCCAGGTCACGACGGGCGTTGGCCAGCGTCGCCTGATCTTTCGCCAGCTGGCCCTGCGCCTGGGTTAACGCCACCTGATAAGGGCGTGGATCGACTTCTGCCAGCAGATCGCCTGCATTGACCTGCTGGCCTTCAGTGAAGTGAATTGCCAGCAAATCGCCATTTACCCGGCTCCGCACCGTAGCCGTGTTCGCGGCCGTTACCGTACCCAGTCCGCTGAGATATTGCGGCACGCTCTGGCTGGTGGCTGTCGCCGCCTGAACCGGTGCGAGTGGCCGATGAGCACCATTACCGCCGCCTTTGCCGCCTCGTGGCGCGGGCGAATCAGACTGGCTGCTGCTCTGCGGCTGGGCATTGCGCTGCCAGGCATAGTAGCCGCCCGCGGCCACAGCGATCAGGGCCAGCACAATTAGGGTTTTCTTCATAACAGGATGTCGGGTGCTCATGATTGTTGATGCTCTCCAGCAGTGACGTAGTCCCAGGCGCAGGCATCAAATGGGTAGCCTGCAAACGACAGAGTGTAGTCGCCTCTGACAGGCAAAATTTGAAGGAAATAAGGATATCTGTCAGGACCGGGTAATTATGCCTGTTCTTACATTAATCGCAGCACAATCGTCATAAAGCCGTGAAAACACTTTGCTATGCTGAGAGACAGGCAGTTTGTCAGGCAAATCAGGAGCAGATAATGAGTCAGAATCAAACAAGGCAGTTGGGTGACAGTGGTATTACGGTGCCGTTACTGACGTTTGGCGGCAATGTGTTTGGCTGGACGGTGGATCAATCCACCTCTTTTTCTCTGCTGGATGCGCTGGTGGAACGTGGGCTGTGGTTCATCGATACCGCCGACGTCTATTCCCGCTGGGCACCGGGCAATAAAGGCGGTGAATCGGAAACCATTATTGGAGAGTGGCTGAAAAAAAGCGGCAAACGTGACCAGATCGTACTGGCAACCAAAGTCGGCATGGAAATGTCGCCGGAGAAGACCGGGCTGAAGCCGCAATATATCCGTCAGGCCGTCGAAGATTCGCTGCGCCGGTTACAGACTGACTATATCGATCTCTATCAGGCACACCGCGACGATCAGGATACGCCGCTGGCGGAAACCCTGAGCGCGTTTGACAGCCTGATCCGTGAAGGCAAAGTGCGCGCTATTGGTGCCTCGAATTACAGCGCAGCGCGTCTGAAGGAAGCGTTACAGGTCAGTGAAGCGCAGGGCCTGGCGCATTACGAAACCCTGCAACCGCAATATAATCTTTATGACCGCCAGCCTTATGAGTCTGAGCTGGAACCGGTGGTGATGGCGCACGGATTAGGCGTTATCAACTACTACTCTCTCGCCAGCGGTTTTCTCAGCGGAAAATATCGTGATGCAGCGGATGCCGGTAAAAGCGCGCGCGGTCAGGGCGTGGTGGAGAAGTACCTTAACCCGCGCGGTTTGCGGATTCTTGATGCGCTGGATGTTATCAGCGAAGCGCATCAGGTGACGCCGACTCAGGTGGCGCTGGCCTGGCTGATTGCCCGTCCCGGCATCACCGCCCCGATTGTCAGCGCCACGTCGCTTAAACAGCTCGACGATCTGGCTGGCGCAATGCAACTGACGCTGACCCCGGCGCAGATTGAGCAGCTGGACCAGGCAAGCCGTTAATGTCAGGGGGCGCTAGCGCCCCTTTTGACTCTGCGCCTGTTAAAAAATGCGCATCCCGCCCAGAGAATAACCATTCAGAGATCCCGATCACACTTGCATTAATAAACTGATGTTACGGGTAATAGTGCGCACATTTTTATAAAAAACAGAGACTATCCGGCACTATCCTCTGCGCGTCACTTTCCGTAACTCACATAAGAATAAGCAAGATGAAAAACAGAAAAGCACACGCCTTTTCCGCTGCCAGTGTGGCAACCGGCACCCTGATCGTGGCCATGTTTTCCTCACAGGCCCTGGCCGCTGACGCCCTGAGTCCGGACTCCGAATGGATGTTTGGTGACTGGGGCGGCTACCGAACGCAGTTACAGGACGACGGCATTAAGTTTGACGTTAACTACACCATGGAGAGTGCCGCAAATTTAGGCGGCGGCGCTAATACCAACACCACCATGCGCTACAGCGATCAGTGGGCGTTTGGCACCAATTTCGATTTGCAAAAGCTGCTGGACTGGCAGGATGCCGAGTTCCAGATGACCGTGACCAGTCGTAACGGACAGAACCTTTCTGAACAGGTCGCGGATCAACGCACCGGGATGCTCTCCTCGGTGCAGGAAGTTTACGGACGCGGCCAGACCTGGCGTCTGACGCAGTTCTGGTTACGCAAAGGGCTGTTCAACGATGTGGTCGATCTGAAAGCCGGACGCGTGACGGTGGGTGAAGATTTCGATAACTTCGACGGCAATCTGTTCCAGAACCTGGCGCTGGGCAGCGGCCAGGCGGGCAACTGGCGCGGCGATCGCTGGTTCAACTGGCCGGTATCGCAGTGGGGCGGCCGGGTTAAATTTAATATTACCCCGGACGTCTTCTTCCAGGTCGGTTTCTATAATCAGAACCGCGCTAACTATGATCGCGGTGATGGCTTCCGTCTGGATACCAGCAATTCAGAGGGGAATCTGGTGCCCGTCGAACTGGGCTGGAAACCCACCTTCGGGCCGGAGAAATTACCGGGTAATTACCGCATCGGTTATTACTATTCGTCGGTGGATGGTGATGTCTATGGCAGCTGGCGTAACGGCGGCTATCAGGATCAGGCGCATTCCTATGGCGGTTATTTGCTGTTACAGCAACAGCTGACCGCGCAGGATGGCGATGTGAATCGCGGTCTGGGCGTGCGTGTTCAGGCGGTGATGAACGATCACAAGACCTCGAAGACCGACAACTATCAGTCTATCGCCTTTACCTGGACTGGACCGTTTGATGCCCGTCCTCAGGATGAGATTGGCGTGGGCGCATCGCGTATTCATGTGAACAGTGACTACACCCGCTCACTGCGTCAGCAGAATCAGGCTAATGGTGAGAGCCGCTTTGACAGCCCGACCTATCTGCCGATTCAGGAAGGTTCAGAGTACAACTATGAGGTTTACTACAACGCCAAAGTGACGAACTGGATGTCACTGCGACCTAACCTGCAGTATGTGGTGGCGCCGGGCGCAGTCAGTGAAGTGAAAGATGCGTTTATCGGTGGTATCAGCGCCAATATTGCCTTCTGATTCTCAAAAAAACAGCACCTAAACAGACAACTCTCAGACGTAAAGCGATGGGAGTATACGCCAGTAGCAAAGCATAGCGGGCCATGGATGGCCCGCGCTGAGCCCGCCATGGATGGCGGGTTTTGCGTCTTTGCGAAAGGCGTATGCTCCCTGAGCCAGCTCTCTGTTATCCGCAAACAAAAACGGCACCCTCAGGTGTCGTTTTTGGTATTACAGTGCCAGCCTAGCGGAACATCACTTCCGCCCAGCGGGCCAGCCCTGCGGTGACGGAGGCGAAATCATCGCCGCCGGCAATCGGCGTATCCGGCAGCGTCTGCTGCAGTGCCGCACGCAGCAACGGAGAACGCGCACTGCCGCCGGTCAGGTAGATGACATCAGGTTTGATCTGGCTGGTGGCCAATGCCAGCTGCACCTGCTCCAGAATTTTCTCCAGCGGCTGACTGATGGCATCCTGCAACTGATCCACACCAATCTCTGTCTCTAATGCCGCGGCAATAAAGTCGAGGGAGGCGGTATGCGCCGGACTGGCTGACAGCGCAATCTTGCTCTCTTCCGCGGCGCGCACCAGGCGATAACTCAGCTTCTGCTGCCACACTTTCAGCAGGCGAGCCACCACATCACCCTGTTCAGCATCCCGTACTAAATCACGCAGCCACTTGCCACAGGCCGGGCTGTAGAAGTCGCTTTGTGCCGGAACATCATTGATGGCGATGGCGTTCCACCACGGCAGGGCAGGCAGGGCGGTGCCTTTCAGGGTGTTACCGCCCAAACCGAGTAACGGCATCAGGGTTTTAAACGTCAGCATGATATCCAGGTCATTACCGCCCACGCGGCAACCGCTGTGGCCTAGCAGGCTCTCACGGCGGTCCGCCTTATCACGCCACTTTGGTCCCATCAGCAACATCGAGCAGTCGGTCGTACCCCCGCCGATGTCCACCACCAGAACCGTCGTCTCCTGCTTCAGAGTCGCTTCGAAATCGAGTCCGGCGGCTACCGGCTCAAACTGAAACTCCACGTCACGGAAACCGGCGCGATGGGCGGCGCGCAGCAGAATGCCTTCAGCCTGCTGGTTAGACTCATCACTGCCTAAACCCTGGAAGTTCACCGGACGGCCGATCACGGCCTGATCGATAGTGTGATCAAGCTGGCTTTCACCCTGCTTGCGGATGTGCAGCATCATGGCGCAGACCAGATCTTCAAACAGAGCAATCTGTTGTGGCTTCAGGCCAGTGGCACCGAGGAACGATTTGGGGGATTTAACGAACCAGACATCTTCGGGATCGACCATATAGTGCTGCAGCGCGGTAAGGCCAAACTGCACGCTATCAGGCTGGACGTTGATATCTTCTTCGCGGTTGTAACGCAGCGCACGCTGCAACAGCGCCGTGGTTTCGCTGTCCGGTGTTGCCACCTGATGATGACGATAGAGCCATTCGCTGATCGACTCGCGGGTCGGCGCACAGATCATCGACGGCAGCAGGCGCTGATCATTTTCCAGCGTTAACAGACGTGGCGTGCCATTTTCGCTGACTGCAATAGAACAGTTAGCCGTGCCGTAATCGAATCCTATGAACATTTTCGCCCCCATGCCGGAAAAAAGGGGGCGACTTTAGCGCAGCTTCAGCAGTGTAGCAAGCGGGCAGCGAGGGAATTAACGGATGGCGAAGATGCGATCTTCAGCCAGTGAGCGCAACGGCTGACGTTCGGCCACAGCACTGCCCCAGACGCCATCGACATCAAGGGCAGCCAGCGTACTCAGCAAAGCTGGCACCGAAACCGGACCGGCGAGCACCGAAATATTGCGCTGGGTTGCCTGGCCCTGAATGATGGTCAGCAGCATCTCATCCATCAGATTATTGTGAACGTTGGCGACCAGCTCCGGTGCCAGCACCAGATAATCGACCACCTCGTCACTCAGCAGATTAAAGGCCTCCAGGTTACGGCCAAAATTCTGCAATACGATGCGGCAGCCACACTGACGCAGTTGCAGCAGCGCGGCATGGAACTGATCATCCTTGCTCAGCACACTGGCGGCAGGGAAAGCGAAACCACAGTGGCTTTCGGAAAGACCGGCGGCGACAAAACGCTGACAGAGCTGCTGCACAAAGGTGGCATCACCGAGTAGCTGAGCATTGAGCGGCAGAATCACCGGAATGCCTTTTTGATTTAGCTTTTCCACATCGTGGCGGAAAAAAGCCTCAAGAATATTGTTATCCAGACGGCGTCGCAGCGTCTCATCGGGCAGGTTGTTGCGCAGCAGCGTCTCATCCACCAGCAACCCGTCTGCGGTTAACAGCTGCACATCAAGCAGCCAGATAAAAGCTGACTTCGACGTTTTTGGCGGCGCAACGGCCCAGGCGGGCAGTTCGATCTGCAGCGCATCAATCATTGCGGCATCCATATCCTGATGATTGCCTGGCAGCAGTAAGCGATGCTGTTCGTAAATCATCAGCCGCCCGCGTCCGCTGCGTTTAGCGTTATAACAGGCGATATCCGCCTGCGAAAGCACGTCGCTGCTCTGACAGTTTTCTGGTGAAATCTGCGTCACACCCGCGCTGGCGCCAACATGATAGAGGCGACCCAGCCACTGAAAGCGGTAATCGTTTACTGCGGCGACAATGCGCTGCACCACGTCATGCGCCTGATCGACATCGCAATCGGGCATCAGCAGCGCAAACTCATCGCCGCCCAGTCGGGCCAGGAAATCGCTGCTGCGCAGATGATGCTGCATCAGATCTGAGAGTTCGCGCAGTAGCGCATCGCCAGCGGCATGACCCGCGCTGTCGTTGACCGCTTTAAACTTGTCGAGGTCGATAAACACCAGCACATGCTGATGCTGATGTTCAGCGGCATCAAATAGCAGACGCTTAAGCTGAAGCTCAAAGCTGGCGCGGTTAGGCAGGCGAGTCAGGGTGTCATGCAGCGCGCTGTAACTCAGGCGCTTCATCAGCTTGCGTGACTCACTCACATCCTGAATAACCATGACTGCACCCTGTTCCAGACCAGCTTCCGAACGCAGTGGCGTAATGCTGTAGTAAATGTCGATATGACCGCCATCCGGGGTATGAAGCACCAGATCATCCGCGAGGCTGGGGGTGATTTTTTCCGGCGGCAGCTGGCATAACAGCAGGTTCTCTACCTCGGGGCCGTTACGTCCCCGAGTAATGTGCAGCAGCTCATTCAGCGGCTGACCGGCGGCCTGCTCCTGTGACAGGCCACTCATCTTCTCCGCTACCGGATTCATAAAGGCCACGCGCATCTCTTTGTCGGTGCTGATCACCGCTTCGCCGATTGAATCCAGGGTGATCGCCATGCGCTCTTTCTCCTGAAACAGCGCTTCATTCAGATTGCGGAGCGGCGTGATGTCCTGGCAGATACCCAGCATGCGCTCAATCCGACCTTCTTTACTCAGCAGCCGGTTAGCCTGAGTACGCACCCAGCGCTGTCCCTCGGCATTAACCACGCGATACTCCATGTGGAAAGCGCTGCGCAGCTCTATCGCCTGCTGCACGGTCAGCGCGGCGTATTCGCGATCGGTGGGATGCAGCAGATGGATCCAGAGGTCATAGCTGGGCGACTCATGAGCAGCAAGGCCAAACAAGGCGTACATGCGCTTGTCCCATAACATCTCGCCGGTCAGCAGGTTCCATTCCCAGACACCGATGCCGCCCGCTTCATTGGCCAGCGTAATGCGCTCCATCAGCCGGCGATTCACCTGCTCGCTCTGCTTCAGCTCAGAGATATCGATAATCTGCGCAATAAAGTAAAGCGGCTCCTGACTGCCATCCCGGACCAGCGACACAGTCAGTCGTGCCCAGACAATCTCACCATCTTTACGAAAATAGCGCTTCTCAAAAGTGTAGGTATCTATCTCACCCTCCAGCAATCGATTCGCCTGTTGCAGGTCAAGGCTGAGATCGTCGGGATGGGTAATCTGCTGAAAAGTCAGTCGCTTGAGCTCCTCGTCGGGGTAGCCCAGAATCTCGCACAGCGAGCGATTGACCTGCAACCACTTGCCCTGAGGCGCGACCAGCGCCATTCCGATCGCCGAGTACTCCATGGCGTGACGGAAGCGGGTTTCGCTGTCGGTGATGTGGAGCTTTTCGCGCCGGAATGCATCCATCACCAGGGACATAATGTGACTGGGAATCAACACCAGCAGAAACGGCAGCCAGCTGGAGACCGGACCCAGCGCGCTGTTGTTGTTAACCACGCTGACCAGGTCAAAGGCAAGTAGAACCGAGATAAAACTGGCGTTAATAAAGAACAGTACAAATGCCTGCAGTTTGGGCAGGCGGACCGCGCACCAGAAAAGGATCACCACAATAAAGGTAAAGGGCCACGGCAAAAAGCGCAGCGCCAGATAACTGGCCCCGAGGGTGAGCAGCAGCGTCAGCAGGGATTCGGCCAGGCGCAGATCGCTGAACTGCGAGCGACGAAGCGGCCAGGGAAGCAGCAGCAACATTGGGCCTAACACCAGCATGCCGATGATTTCGGAGATCACCCAGGTATAAAAGAAGGGAAACGAGGCGTGGCCGCTGACCTGCAGCGTCCAGAGCGCCAGCAGGCCGCCGAGCAGTGGCGCCACAATGCCTACTGACAGCACCATCTTTGCCCAGTCATGTAGCGAACTCAGCGGCGCGCGCCGATCCAGCAGGGCACGCAGAAGCATGCCGCCCACACCGGCCTGGATAAGATTGAGCAGAGCGAATTTAATGTTAGAGAGGGCAGGTCCGATGACGATGGCATTAGCCATGGCGGTGCCCAGCACGCAGGCGGTCAGCAGCAGCGGTAATTGTCGTGACGGACAGCGGAAAACGACCACGGTCATTAAGGTGGTCGGGAACCAGAGCGGGGAAATTTTCCCGCTGACAACGATCAGCTCAAGGCAAAACAGGGTCAGGACAAACACGACGCAGCCAAGGATCAGCGCCGAGAGCCAGCGGTTTGGCGTGCTATTTTGCGGGGACAGAATATCTATCGTCATGCGGACTTCCGGCAGGGTGCGACGCTCCGCAACGGCGAATCAGGCACCAGTCATTCTCTGACTGCATGCTAGCACATCCGGCAAAGAAAAAAGGGGGGATATCAATATTGCCCGTTATTCGGCGAATTGACGGGCATGTTGAGATTGATCGCCAGTATGTTGATTACTGGCGGAAAAGATCGGCTCGGGTATAGGGCTTCTCCATCCCGGCGAGGCTGGCAGAGAAACGTTCCAGGAACTGCTGCGTGGTGGCAACACGACCATGACTCATTAATACAAACGGCACTAACAGCGCAGCGCCGACCTGCGGCCAGCTGAAGCCTTTGAGCGAGGTGCGGCGCTGAGAGATCAGAAATGCGGTGCTCAGCATGAAGCCCAGCAGCAGACCGGTGACGACTTCACTTTTGGAGTGAGCGTGGATCACCAGGCGCGAGAAACCGACCATCAGCGGAATCAGGTAACCGACCCCAATCGCCGCAATGCGCCATACGGCTTTCCAGCGCCCGGAAATCAGCCACAGCATAACCGGCCACAGCGTGGCGGACATGGCGCTATGGCCGCTGAAACCGGTAAAATTAACGCGGGCGCTGCCGATGCCAAACCCCAGAAATAGAATTTTAGAGATGCTGACGGCCAGGCCAGCCAGGCCAAAAGCCAGAATCCAGTAAAAGACCGTATGACGGTTGTCACTTTTCCACGGCAAAATCAGCGCAATAATCACCGCTGTCGGAATCAACAGCATGCTGTCGCCAAAATAGGTCAAAGTCTTCCAGTGCATACCACTCCTGATGCATCATTCGGTCGGAACGTTTGCGACACGCGTTGTCTGAACAGCGCGCCGCGCAGGCCATTTTTTTTATAGTATGGTGTACCGCTAGTTTATCGGTGAAATGAGTGGCGTCCAAAGGAGAAAGTCTGAAAAGACACCCGCGCCATTTTTCTGGCATCAAAAGGCCGAAATCCCTATACTTAGCGCGAACACACCCTCTCCATTTCGGCCCGTCCGCTGCCCGCATAAAGTGTGACCAGTGGCAGGCTCCAGTTATCAGGTCTTAAAAAAGTATGACTGACAAGTCTCATCAGTGCGTGATTGTAGGCATTGCCGGCGCTTCCGCATCCGGTAAAAGTTTAATTGCCAGCACGCTCTATCGTGAAATCCGTGATCAGGTAGGTGACGAGCACATCGGGGTTATCCCGGAAGATGCTTATTACAAAGATCAAAGTCACCTCACCATGGAAGAGAGGGTTAAAACCAATTATGACCATCCAAGTGCGATGGATCATGATTTGCTGTTGCAGCACCTGCAGGCGGTGAAAGCCGGGCAGGATATTGAGCTGCCGGTCTACAGCTATGTGGAGCACACCCGCACCCAGCAAACGCAACACCTGAAGGCAAAAAAGGTCATTATCCTTGAAGGCATTCTGCTGTTAACCGATGCCCGTCTGCGCCAGGAACTCAACTTCTCTATCTTCGTGGACACGCCGCTCGACATCTGTCTGATGCGCCGTATGAAACGTGACGTCAATGAGCGTGGCCGCTCAATGGATTCGGTAATGAGTCAGTATCAGAAGACCGTGCGTCCGATGTTCCTGCAGTTTATCGAGCCATCAAAACAGTACGCCGATATCATTGTGCCGCGCGGCGGAAAAAACCGTATCGCCATCGATATCCTCAAGGCGAAAATCAACCAGTTTTTTGAATAACGCACGTCCGTCCGGACGTGATGCAGACCGGCGGCAGTCACGCTGTCGCCGGTTCGCTACACTTATGTCATGGAGTTCCCGCAATGAGATTATGCGATCGCGATATTGAAGCCTGGCTGGACAATGGCAAACTGGCCATCGAGCCACGCCCGCCGGTCGAGCGCATTAATGGGGCCACCGTCGATGTGCGCCTGGGTAATCAGTTCCGCACCTTCAGCGGCCACACCGCGGCCTTTATCGATTTGAGTGGCCCGAAACAGGAAGTGAGCGCGGCACTGGATCGCGTCATGAGCGATGAGATCGTGCTGCCTGATGGCGAAGCCTTTTTCCTCCATCCGGGTGAACTGGCGCTGGCGGTAACGCTGGAGTCCGTGACGCTGCCTGACGATCTGGTAGGCTGGCTGGATGGACGTTCATCGCTGGCACGCTTGGGGCTGATGGTTCACGTGACGGCGCACCGCATTGATCCAGGCTGGCAGGGCCGAATCGTGCTGGAGTTCTACAATTCAGGTAAACTGCCGCTGGCTCTGCGTCCCGGCATGTTAATCGGTGCGCTGAGTTTTGAACCCCTTTCCGGCCCGGCTGCGCGCCCCTACAACCGGCGTGAAGATGCGAAATATCGCGGTCAGCAGGGCGCTGATGCCAGCCGTATTGATAAAGACTGATCTGAGGATGTAATGAAAAGAGTGATAACCACGCTGGCCATCCTTTTAGTGGTGGTCGTATCGGGAATGAGCGCGCTGGTGCTGCTGGTCAATCCCAACGACTTTCGTGCCTATATGGTGCAACAGGTCGAACAACGCAGTGGTTATCGCCTTGAGGTCAGCAGCGATCTGCGCTGGCACGTCTGGCCGCAGCTCAGCATTCTGGCTGGCAGGATGAGTCTCACTGCACCGGGTGCCAGTCAGCCGCTGGTTTCTGCGGAAAACATGCGGCTTGATGTCGATCTCTGGCCACTGTTGTCCCATCAACTTAGCGTCAGCCAGGTGTTGCTGAAAAACGCGATAGTGCGGGTGACGCCCGACAGCAGCGCACAGCGCGCAAGAAATGCCCCTCAGGGGCCGCGTGATGCGGAGCCAGCCACGCCGTCTACCGGCTGGTCATTTGATATCGCTAAACTGCGCGTAGCCGACAGTCTGCTGATCTGGCAACAACCCGGCGGCGACGAATATAATTTCCGTGACCTCAACATTAATATGGAACAGGACGCGAACAAGCTGGCGACACTCTCGCTGAGCACCACACTGATGCGCAACCAGCGCAACGCCACACTGAATCTCAAAGGTCAGCTCGATGCCGCGCAATATCCGCATCGCCTTAGCGGTCAGTTGCAGCAGCTTGATTACACGTTATCCGGCGCTGATATTCCGGCTCAGGGAGTTAAAGGATCATTGAGCCTGCAGGGTGAATGGAATGGCGACCGCCAGCAGTTCTCCTTCAGTAATCTGCAGCTCACCGCCAATGACAGCACGCTGACCGGACAGGGCAGTGGTCATGTTGCGCCGCCACAGCAGCTGGCGCTGGATCTGAAAGCCAGCAATCTGAACCTCGATAATTTACTCACCAGTCCGCCTGTTTCTGAAGCGCCTGGCGCGCAGCATGCCACCGTGGCCCGTTCGCCGGTGATAGCAGCGCCGCGCGAACGCACCAATGCGGACTCTCCGCTCAACGACATGGATCTGGCCCTGAAACTTCAGGCGGACAATGCAGTATGGCGTGGTCTCTCTCTCTCCAGTCTTGCCGTAAACGCCAGCAACCAGCGGGGAGTGATGACGCTGAATACCCTCAGCGGCAAGCTGGGCAATGGCAGCTTCTCGGTTCCCGGCATCATCGATATTCGTCATCCAGAGACGCGGGTCAGCCTGAAACCGCAACTCCGCTTAATTGCGATTCAGCCGCTGCTAAAAGCGTTTGAACTGCCGGAAAGTCTGCAAGGCAATCTGAGTCTCGACGGCGAACTGACGGGCGATACGCTGACGGTTGAGGCGGCGAAGCGCAGCTGGCAGGGCAGGGCGACCATCAGCGCCAGCAACCTGAAGCTGGCACAACTCAATCTGCAGCAGATGGTGCAGCGAGCCGTGGCGCGGGTCAGCGATAAGGTCAGCAGCCAGGAAGCCGTCGATGAAGGCATTGAGTCGATCAGCGGCCAGGTGGCGCTGAATAAAGGCGTCCTCAGCTTCAGCGAGATTAATGGCAACGGCCAGAATCTGGGCCTGCAGGGTGCGGGCAAAGTCGACATGGTGCAGCAGCAGCTGGATGTGACGCTGGGTCTGAAAATCAGCGGCTGGAAGGGTGATGATGCGCTGGTGAAAGCGCTCTCCGATCAGCCTATCCCGCTGCGCATGTATGGCGACTGGAACAGTCTGCAATATTCCCTGCCGGTGGATGACGTTCTGCGTAACCGTCTGCAGAGTGAGGCGAAGTCACGGCTGAATCAGTGGATCGATCGCCAGAAAGAGGGCGAGAACAAAGAGAACCTGAAGAAAATTATGCGCCCGTAGCGGGCGCATTCCGTTATCAGGGGGAATCGCTTAAACCTCGTAGTCACCCTCGGGCTGCAGCAGGATTTCAACCTTCTGCACCCGATGATTCTCGACCTGCAGGGTTCGCAGCAGATAATCACCCAGTTGCAACACTTCGCCTTCCTGCGGAATATGTTGCAGCTTATCCATCAATAATCCAGCCAGCGTATGGTAGTCACGCTGCTCATCCAGTGGCAATTTCACATGGAGGGCCAGATCTTCCAGTGGCATATGACCGTTGGCAATCCAGTGGCCTTCACCCTGAATCTGGATATCGTAACGGGCATCAATTTCACCCGCCTCATTCGGCAGATTACCGGCGATGGTTTCCATTACATCGCTCAGCGTCACCACACCTTCCACTGAACCAAACTCATCCACCACAAAAGCAAAATGAGTGTGAGCCTGTCGGAACTGTTCCAGCGCCTGCAGCAGCGTCAGCCGCTCAGGAAAGACCAGCGGCTGACGAATCAGGGCGCGTAAATCGAGAGAGTTATGGTGCAGCGACTGGTGCAGCAGATCAATAACGTGCACTACGCCCAGCGGTTCACTGGAGTTATCGGTTATCAGGATGCGCGTGTGCTGATTGCGGTCAAGGCGCGACATGATCTCTGCCGGGTCATCACTGAGGTCGATATGGTCGACGTCGTGGCGTGAGGTCATGATGCTGTTAACGTGACGCTGACCCATGCCCAGCACACGGGCAATCATGACGCGCTCCTGGCGGTTAAACAGCATACTGGCATCGCTGTCCGCGATCAGTGATGAAGTTTTCGCATCCAGTTCCGCCGGTTCTGCCGTGCCACGCAATAGCCGCAACACCGCTTCAGCCGTCCGCTGACGCAGAGGTCGTCCCGCTGAAAGTACGCGACGACGATTAAAGTGCGCCAGCTGGTTCAGCGCTTCTATGACTACCGAGAAGCCGATTGCCGCGTAGAGATAGCCTTTGGGGATCACAAAGCCAAAGCCTTCCGCCACCAGACTGAAACCAATCATCAGCAGGAAGCTTAAGCAGAGGATCACAATGGTAGGGTGTTTGTTTACAAAGCGGGTTAACGGCTTGCTGGCGAGCAGCATCAACAGAATGGCGATGGTGACCGCAATCATCATGACCGGTAAATCATTGACCATGCCGACAGCGGTAATCACCGCATCCAGCGAAAAGATGGCATCCAGAACTACAATTTGCGCCACCACGGGCCAGAATTTAGCGCCGCCTTTTTGTTGACCGGACTCCTCATCATGTCCCTCAAGTCGCGCATTCAGCTCTGTGGTGGCTTTAAATAGGAGGAAAATCCCGCCTGACAGCAGCAGTAAATCGCGCGCACTGAAGGGATGTCCCCCCAGTGTTACCCACGGTTCTTTCAGCGTAACCAGCCAGGAAAGCGATGCCAGCAGCAATAACCGGCACAATAACGCCAGCAGCAGTCCGATCACGCGCGCGCGGTCGCGAAGTGGCCCTGGAAGCTTCTCAACCAGGATGGCAATAAAGATGAGATTGTCGATGCCTAAAACCAGTTCCAGAACGATTAGCGTTACTAATCCCGCCCATAGCGAGGGATCTGCAATTACCTCCAGCATGTCTTGTTCACCTGAATATCGTAAATTGAGTTTTCTCTGATGATAGTGGAGTGCGAAGCCACGTACAAATGGCAGGGCAGGGGAGTTGTGAACCGATCAGGCCGATATATCGTGCAAAATGTGAACATACCAGTGTGACGCTTTGATTAACTTCAGAGGAGGCGGGGGAGAGTATTCTGAGTCATTTTCTACCTTGAATGAGATATTCACCTGCCGGGCTTATGCGATTTATCTCATCGGGAGTATGGCAATAATCCTAATTTTGAAGAAAGCATTGCACTGCCTGTCAGGCATCAATACTAATTGCTGGTAGTCTTTTTCCTAAAATAGTCCAGGGATAGCGGGACCTGCTTGTAAACAAGCCAGTAATAACTAGTATAGCAACAAGTTAGCAAACTCTGCCCCAGAGTCGTAATTTGCGTACCTATTCGACATTAATCGCAATGTGACGAATGCGTTATTCGCCGATGAACGTCTTTATGATGCAATGCGGTAACGTCATTGCATTTTGGGGAGCACTATGAATGATGACAGCGATATTGGCAGCGACAGCCAAGGGCGGTAGCGTGCCCGAATCGCGTTTTTGTTGATAAAATGAGCAGCGCTGGCAGTGTTTAAGTCAGAGTAATCTGTTGGTATTTATAACGATATTACTGGTTTCATGGTTAAGATCATTGGCGTAAACGCCGCAGGAGCTCCCCTTAGAAACGGCTCAGTCTGGAGAGGTTTCGTCGCTTAATGATTTAACAGGCGATAGCCGTTGCGGGTTTAAGGAAATAAAATAAAAGAGTTAAATATGCGCGATACAGAATTTACGTTTAAAAGTCTTATTACCAAATTAATGCTGGCATGTTCAGACTTAATTTGTTTCAACGCAGCGTTATTTGTGGCGATGATGCTAATTAATCTTCACTCGGGTTCGCCGCTGGCAGATATTTCTGAAAAAGAAATGAATTTAAAAATTGCCACACACATTTGTCTGTCGGTAATTTGTATTGGCTGGTTCTGGGTAAGGCTTCGTCACTATACTTACCGGAAACCGTTCTGGTTCGAATTAAAAGAAGTTTTTCGTACCATTCTTATATTTTCTGTCATCGACCTGTCGATTACCGCACTGTCACAGTGGCAGATGTCGCGTTTTGTCTGGTTACTGACCTGGATTCTGGCGCTCATCTTAATTCCAACCTGCCGCGCGCTGTCTAAGCGTCTGCTGAATAAAAAAGGACTGTGGAAGAAACAGACCATTATTATCGGCAGCAGCAAAAATGCGCACGAAGCCTGGCAGGCACTGCAAAGCGAAGAGGTCATGGGTTTTGACGTTATCGCTTTCTACGACGTTGATGGAACCTGTCCGCAGGAGATCATGAACGGTGTGCCGGTGCTGCGCGACGAGCAGGAGCTCTGGAGCCTGACCAACAGCGAAACCCAGTTTATCGTGGCAGTCGAATATGAGCAGAGTCAGTACCGTGATATCTGGCTTAAATCGCTGGCGATGCACAACTGCCGTTCAGTTTCAGTCATCCCGACCCTGCGTGGTGTACCGCTTTACGGTACCGATATGGCTTATATCTTCAGCCACGAAGTGATGATTCTGCGTGTTCAGAACAACCTGGCTAAACGCACGTCGCGTTTCCTGAAGCGGGCATTTGATATCGTGGGTGCGCTCTCGATTATCCTGATGCTGATGCCGGCGCTGCTGGTGCTGGGCTTCCTGGTTGGCCGTGATGGTGGACCGCCGATTTATGGTCACGAGCGTGTCGGCATGAATGGACGTAAATTCAAATGCCTGAAATTCCGCTCCATGGTCATTAATTCAAAAGAAGTGCTGGAAGAGGTACTTCGTACTGATCCGATTGCCCGTGCGGAATGGGATAAAGATTTCAAACTCAAAAATGATCCACGTATTACTAAAGTGGGCCACTTCATCCGTAAAACAAGCCTCGATGAGCTTCCTCAGCTCTGGAACGTGGTGCGCGGAGATATGAGTCTGGTTGGACCTCGTCCGGTCATTGAAGATGAACTCTGTCGTTATGCTGGTGATGTTGATTATTACCTGATGGCTAAGCCAGGCATGACGGGATTGTGGCAGGTCAGCGGTCGTAATGACGTTGACTATGAAACCCGCGTCTATTTCGACTCGTGGTACGTGAAAAACTGGTCACTGTGGAATGACATCGCCATTCTGTTTAAAACAGTAGGCGTAGTGTTAAAACGCGACGGTGCCTATTAATCGTGAGTCGAAATGAGCGTGCTAACGTGCGCTCAGAGGTGTTTTGCCGTTGTCAGGCGTGTCGTTGAGAGTGGCCATCATCAGGGATATCGCAGTGCACCCATAGTCCGCTATGATGCCAGGCGTTCCGGGTAGACCCTGATAGATGGCCACGATTTATAACAAGTGGAGCAAGGATAATGAACGACAGGTTCAGAGCTTAAGGCTGAAGTCAGCCAGGATTTACTTTTTGTTGGACGCTTACACAGCGGCGGTTTCGCCTCTATCAATAAATAACTGATAGCGAAGATCTAAATGATTACAATCAAAATGAAATTGATACCCTTGCTGGTATCCGCCACATTCCTTGTCGGGTGTACGATCGAACCCGGTTCTCGCCTTTCTACATCAGGAAAAGATGTTGTCGAGCAGCAGGATAGCAACTTTGACATCGACAAATATGTCAACGTCTTCCCGTTAACGCCTTCACTGGTTGAGAAGATGCGTCCTAAGCCACTGGTGGCTCAGACCAATCCTTCACTGCAGAACGAAATTCAGAACTACGAATACCGTATCGGTGTGGGCGATGTGCTGACCGTGACGGTCTGGGATCACCCGGAACTGACGACCCCAGCGGGGCAATACCGCAGCGCCAGCGACACCGGTAACTGGGTGCATTCTGATGGCACCATCTTCTATCCCTACATTGGTCGCGTCCGTGTAGCGGGCCGTACCGTGGGCGAAGTGCGTGACGAAGTTTCGCGTCGTCTGGCTCAGTACATTGAAAGTCCACAGGTTGATGTCAGCATCGCCTCGTTCAAATCGCAGAAAACGTATGTTACGGGTTCTGTGACCACCTCAGGTCAGCAGGCGATCACCAACGTACCGTTAACGGTTCTGGATGCGATCAACGCCGCTGGCGGCCTGGCACCTGATGCTGACTGGCGTAACGTCGTGCTGACGCACAACGGTCGTGAGCAGCGCGTATCTCTGCAGGCACTGATGCAGAATGGCGACCTGAGCCAGAACCACCTCCTCTATCCAGGCGATATTCTTTACGTTCCGCGTAATGACGATCTGAAAATCTTCGTGATGGGTGAAGTGAAGCAGCAAACCACATTGAAAATGGACCGTAGCGGCATGACGCTGGCGGAAGCGCTGGGCAATGCGGCGGGGATAGATCAAACCACCTCCGACGCCACCGGTGTCTTCGTTATCCGTCCACTGCACGGCACCGATCGCAGCAAGATTGCCAACATCTATCAGTTGAACACCAAAGATGCGGCATCCATGGTGATGGGAACCGATTTCCAGCTTCAGCCTTATGACATTGTTTATGTCACCTCTACGCCGCTGACGCGCTGGAACCGTGTGATTTCGCAACTGATACCAACCATTGCAGGTATCAACGATGCGACTCAGGCCGCACAGCGTATCCGCAACTGGTCGAACTAAGGTCTGACCATGATTACGTCCGTGTTAGTCGTTTGCATTGGCAACATCTGTCGCTCTCCTACCGGAGAGCGCCTGTTTAAACGTGCGTTGCCCGATTTAGATGTTCGCTCTGCTGGTCTGGGGGCGCTGGTGGGCCACCCGGCCGACAGGATGGCATCAGAAGTCGCTGCTGCACAGGGTCTGTCGCTGGAAGGGCATCAGGCGCAGCAACTGACGGCCGACATGTGTCGTCGCGCTGACCTGATTCTGGTCATGGAAAAGCGACATATTGAACAGGTCAACCGCATCGACCCGGCCGCACGTGGCAAAACCATGTTGCTTGGGCACTGGCTCAATCAGAAAGAAATTGCGGATCCGTATAGAAAAAGCCGTGAGGCCTTTGAAGAGATTTACGGGTTACTGGAAAACGCTACTCAGAAATGGGTCAACGTATTAAGCCGATAGTTGGGATTATCCATGAATATAAAAAATAAGGTCAGAACCGCGCCGGGAGAGGATTCGAATGGATGGGATCTGGCGCATCTTGTGGGACAGCTAATTGATCATCGCTGGATCATTGTTGCCGTTACCGCATTTTTCATGCTGGCGGGAACACTCTACACACTGTTTGCAACACCGATTTATAGCGCAGATGCGTTAGTTCAGGTTGAGCAGAAGAATGTCAGTACCGTTCTGAACGAAATGGACAGCATTCTGCCACAGATGCCAGCCTCTGATACGGAAATCGAGATTCTTGAATCCCGTATGGTCATCGGCAAAACCGTTGACGATCTGGGTCTGGATACTGTGGTTGAGCAGAACTATTTCCCGATTATCGGCAAGGGTCTGTCGCGCCTGATGGGCAACAAACCTGCTGATATCGCGATTTCGCGTCTGGAAATCCCACGCACTGTCGAAAAACGTAATGTCGAGCTGGAAGTCACCGGTCCGGATAGCTATACCGTTTCTAAAGATGGCGATGAGTTGTTTAAAGGTAAAGTCGGCCAGCTGGAGTCGCACGGTGACATCAGCATGCTGGTGAGCGAGATTCATGCCGATGAAGGCACCAGCTTCACCGTGACTAAGCTGAATGACCTGCAGGCAATCCGTTCAGTGCTCTCTAACCTGACCGTAGCAGACAAAGGTAAAGATACCGGCGTGCTGGGTCTGGAGTATCTGGGTGAAGATCCAGAGCAGATCAGCAAAGTCCTGAACCAGATTGTGAACAACTATCTGTTACAGAACGTTGAGCGCAAGTCAGAGCAGGCAGAGAAAAGCCTGGAGTTCTTACGCACTCAGTTGCCTGCCGTTCGCGCCAAGCTGGATGAAGCGGAAAACAAACTGAATACCTTCCGTCGTCAGAACGAATCGGTTGACCTGTCACTGGAAGCGAAATCCGCCCTGGACTCTTCTGTCAGCGTGCAGAGCCAGTTGAACGAACTGACCTTCCGTGAAGCTGAAGTGTCTCAGCTGTTTACCAAAGATCACCCGACGTACCGCGCGCTGCTTGAAAAACGCAAAACGCTGGAAGGTGAGCAGGCTCAGCTGAACAAGAAAATTTCTGGCATGCCACAGACTCAGCAGGAAATCCTGCGTCTGACCCGTGACGTTCAGTCAGGTCAGGAGATCTACATGCAGCTGCTGAACCGTCAGCAGGAGCTGAGTATCAGCAAAGCCAGCACCGTGGGTGATGTTCGCATCATCGATAACGCGCAGACTGCTAACGCGCCGGTTGCACCGAAAAAGCTGCTGATCATCGCCGCGAGCCTGATTTTAGGTCTGTTTGTGTCAGTGGGTCTGGTTCTGCTGAAAGCCATGCTGCATCACGGCATCGAGAACCCGGATCAGCTGGAAGAGCTGGGCATGAATGTCTATGCCAGCGTTCCACTGTCTGACTGGCAGCGTAAGAAAGATACCGAAGCACTGGCACGTCGCGGCAGCAAGGTGAAAACCGATCCGCACGAAACGCTGCTGGCGCTGGGTAACCCGACTGACCTCTCCATCGAAGCGATTCGTAGCCTGCGTACCAGCCTGCACTTCGCCATGATGGAAGCGAAAAACAACATCCTGATGATCACCGGCGCCAGTCCGGGTATTGGTAAAACCTTTATCTGTGCCAACCTGGCGACGCTGGTCGCAAAAGCGGGTCAGCGTGTTCTGTTTATCGATGGTGACATGCGTCGTGGTTACACCCATGAACTGCTGGGCGCGGATAACAAATCAGGCCTGTCAAACGTGCTGTCCGGTAAAACTGAGTTCAGCCCGGCGCTGATTCAGCAGGGCGTGTACGGTTTCGACTTCCTGCCACGTGGTCAGGTTCCGCCAAACCCGTCTGAGCTGCTGATGCATCGTCGCATGGGTGAGCTGCTGGAGTGGGCGAGCAAGAACTACGACCTGGTATTAATCGATACGCCGCCAATCCTGGCCGTCACCGATGCGTCAATTATCGGTAAGCTGGCCGGCACCTCACTGATGGTAGCGCGTTTCGAAGCCAACACCACCAAAGAAGTGGACGTCAGCTTCAAACGCTTTGCCCAGAACCGTATTGAGATTAAAGGTGTGATCCTCAACGCCGTGGTGCGTAAAGCCGCCAATGCTTACGGACATGGTTATGACTACTACGCCTATGACTACAGCAAGCCAAACAAAAGCTGATCATTGAGTAATAACCAGGGGGCGGTCTGACCGCCCCTTTTTATCGTCCTTTTGAATGACGACACGCATCAATGTACACAGGTTATTCTGTCCAAACCCACAAAAGCGATACCTCTATAAATCGCATGGCGAGCGTCACTCAACAGAATTCATCACCAGCATGGCACTGCCTGCACGCATTTTGTGATCGTCCTTTCAGGCTCACTGAAAAGCCAGTCGGGAAGGCGAAGCGTGATTATTGCTGGCATGAGAACTTGTGGAATTAAGGAATCACACCATGGCTCCATATTGGTATGTATCAGGCTTTTTACTGCTGCTTTCGCTGTTTGAAATAGCGCTAAAAAAAGACGAACGCACAAACTATATTTTGACCTGGCTGCTCTGTTTTGCCGCCGTGACGTTGATTATATTCGGGGGAATTCGCGGCCTCGGCACCGGCATGGATGACTTTCAGTACCGGAGTTTCTTTGAGGACTTTGTAAGACGTATCGAGATCAACGGCTTCTTCAATACCGTTGCGTTTTTCCGTTACGAACCGCTGATTTTTGTGATGGCCTGGCTGACCAGCCTGTTTTCGCACAATGCCAGCATCTTCCTGTTTGTTTTCTGCGCCATTGCTGTTTGCATTAATACTTACTTCTTCCGGAAGATGTCACCCTATCCGGTGCTCGCGCTGGTGCTCTATTCGGCGCACATCTTTATCAACAAAGACATTAACCAGATTCGCTTTGGCCTGAGTTCTGCGCTGTTCCTTGGCGTCCTGTGGTCGATCTATCTCAAGCGCTACTGGTGGGCATTTGCCTTCTTCATTCTGTCGTTCACGAGCCACAATACCGGTGTCATGGTGGTGACGCTGGTGCCATTCCTGTTTATTCGTGACTGGCGCTGGTGGCCGGTAATTATCATCGTTGCCAGCTTACCGCTATCTGTAGTGGGCGGTTCCAGCTTTATTGCCCTGATTGCCGGTCATCTGGGATCGCTGGGGGAGAGGGCATCGGGCTATAACAATGACCCGTCCTACGCAATGGGTGGCAGCATCCTGGCCGTATCGAACCTGAAGAACATCATGCTGGTGTTTGTCTTCTTCTATTTCATGCTGACCGATGAGCTGAAGCGCGAAAATTACGCCCAGTATCGCCTTAACTACCTGCTGATTCTGAGCTTTGCTATCGGCGGTGCGATCAGGATCTTCCTGTACAACTTCCCGTCAGGTTCGCGCCTGTCCAACTATTTGCAACAGGTCGAGCCGATCATCCTGACCTCACTGATTTATCAGGCCAGGCGATCGTGGAAGCCAGCACTGTACGCCATGCTGGTTTTCTTCCTGCTCTATTACCTCTACTACAACACCATTTCTACCAAGCAGGCGGTTACCGGCTATGAAGTGGCACGAGAGTTTTGGCTGGTCCACTAATTAACCCGGCGTCCGGCCCCTCGTGAAAAGCTTCGCGCGGGGCCGGTTGTCGGTAAGAACACAGGTTTTTCATCGACCGTTGTCGAATGAACTGTTTATTTTTGAACAATTTTAATGAGGTGCTGGCAATGAAGGACATTCGTTTCTCCATCGTAATTCCGGCTTATAACGCGTCAGAATCGATTGTCACGACGCTGGATTGCGTTAAAGCACAAACGTATCGCAATTTTGAAGTCATCATCGTGGATGACAAATCGGCGGATGCCGCGGCGCTGGCGGACGTGGTTCGCAGCGAACGCTACCAGGATCTCGACATCAATCTGGTACTTTCTGAGGTCAAACTCAACGGAGCCGGTGCACGTAATAAAGGCATTGAGCTGGCAACCGGTGATTATGTCAGCTTCCTTGACGCCGACGATGAGTGGGCCGCGGACAAACTGCAGCAGGTGAGTGAAAAAATTGCTCAGCTGGAAGCCCAGGGCAAAAAGAACTTCGTCATTTTCAGCCAGGTGAATATCTATCAGGACGGCACGTTCCTGAAAGTGATGCCAATGCAGCCACCGGGCAAAAATGAAACCGTCGCCGAGTATCTGTTCGGCTGTTATGGCTTTATCCAGACCAGCACCATCGTGCTGAAGCGGGAAGACGCCGCGAAAATTCAGTTCGATACCCGCTATATTCGTCATCAGGATTATGATTTCTGCATTCGTGCCGACCGCATGGGCTATGACTTTGTGATGATCGCCGCACCGCTGGCGAACTACCACCTGGTCACGAAATTTGGCTCGAAACACAAAGGCGAATCGGTGAACTACTCGATGTTCTGGCTCGATAGCATGAAGCCGCATCTTACCCCGCGTGATATCCACACCTACAAAGCTTTTAAGCTGCCGCTGCGCTACAAGATGGATGGAAAGTCGATGATGGCGAGCCTGAGCTTTGCTCGCTACTTTTTCCTCACCAACAAAGATAACCGTGCTTATTTTATGAACCGGGTTAAAGACAAGGTCAAAGCACGTTTCGGTGGTGAGAAAGCGATCTCCTGACGCGCACCGCGCCTCGCTCTGCTCCTGATTGTCAGGAGCACCTCTCTTTTCGATTAATTCAGGGTTGAAGATGAATACTTCTGTTGGAACCGTTGGCATTGTCATGCCTATGTATAATGCCCGTCAGACGGTGTTACGCGCTGTGCAATCGGTTATCAATCAGCACTATACCGACTGGCACCTCTATCTGGTCAATGACAAGTCCACCGACGACTCGCTGGAATTTGTGCGTGAGCATTGTCAGGATCCGCGCATTACCATTCTGGATAACGCGGTCAACATGGGCGCAGCAGAGACCCGCAACGTGGGACTGCGTGCAGCCACTGAAGAGATTATTGCGTTTCTCGACAGCGACGATGAGTGGCATGCGGATAAGCTGACCCAGCAGGTTGCCGCCATTGCGGCCGGTGATGATTTTGTGATTACCGAATATCACTATAAAACCCGCAAAGCTGAGCACGACATTACCTACGGCAAACCTTACCTGCAGCAGGAAAATTTTGTGAAGAAGCAGTATCGTGTCTGTTTCTCCTCTGTCTGTTTTCGTCGTCCGCCGCAGGGTCTTTTCTTCCAACGCAAAGGCCACGAAGATTTCCTGTTTTTGTTTGAATTATTCACCCGCTATAAGCAGGCACGCGTAATTCAGACGATTCTGGTCAACTATTACGAATTAGGCGATTCCCTTTCGCGTAATAAGAACAAAGCAGCCCAGTGGCACCTTGAATTATTAAGAATTATCTATAAAAACAATCCGTTAAAAATCTATTACTATTACGCCTGGTATATGGTGAATGGTGTGCTATTTACCCTTAAGCATCGTTAAGCCTGTCGGCAGGATTGTCTTTAAAATTTGAGGTGGATAGCGTTTCATGAAAAAAATTGTCCTGGTGATCAAAGATGCTTATTCGTATGCGGGCACCGAGAACATCTGTAACTTCATGTCAGAGTGTCTTGGCGAAACACATGAAGTCACCATCTACTCGCTGGAAGGCAGCGGTAAAACCTTTTATCCGTTTGAGCATGTCAAACAGATCGTCAGCTTCGAAGGGCAGAGCAACCCGATTAAAAGCGCGGTAGCCCGGATTAACGAAGAGGGTTTCGATACCGTCTTCCTGATCAGCATGGGTCGCCTGAGCGTGATGTTCGCCTTCTGGAATCTGCTGGCAATGAAGAAGAAGCGTGGCAAAGCCTACGCCTGTGAACATATCGCCATTAACTCCTTCAGCAAGCCGATTAAGTTCCTCAAGTTTCTGCTGCTGCGCTACTACGACCGCGTGATTGTTCTGACCGAAAAAGATCATCAGGTGTTCAGCCGCTGGCGCATTCCCAGCAAGCCAATTCCTAACCCGGTGGTTTACAAAAACTATCTACGTCAGACCCGTCATCGTCAGGCGCTGGCGGTGGGGCGTCTGGATAACCAGAAGGGCTTTGATTTGCTGCTGGATATCTGGCGCGACTTCGCCCGCAATCATGCAGACTGGACGCTGGTGATTGCCGGTGACGGCGAATTGCGTCAGCAGTTGCACGATCAGGCGGCCGTGCTGGGCATCACCGACAGCGTGAAGTTTGTCGGTAAGGTCAGCAATATCAATGACTACTATCGCGACAGCGATATGGCGCTGATGACCTCGCGCTATGAAGGCTTGCCACTGGTGCTGCTGGAAGCAAAGTCCTGGTCACTGCCGGTAGTGGCGTATGACTGCCCGACCGGACCCCAGGAGATCATCAACCACGGTGAAGATGGTTTCCTGGTTCCGATGAACGATAAAGCCACGTTCCTGGCGCGCATGGAGCAGCTCGCCAGTGATGACGCGCTGTTCTATGCCATGAGCGAAAAAACCAAACAAACCGCGCTGAAATTCGACGGTAACCAGATTAAGCAAAGCTGGCTGTCATTGGTTTAAACGGAGCTGGAAAAGCTCACTTGCGACGTGCCTCAGGGACACCGCCATGGCCAATGGCCTTATTGACTACGGGAATTGATGCATGAAAAGAAGAGAAGTTTTACAGACCGCCGCCTCCGCTCTGGTGGGGGCTCTCTCCGTGAGCACCTTTTCCAGCTACGCTGCAAAAAGTAACGGTATTGCCCTGAAGCCGGTTGATGCCACTGACATTCCAAAAGGCGACGTGCCTATCCTGACGCCGGAAAATGTCTACGCCATGCCACCGCAGTTCTGGCAGGGCTTTGAGGGCAAACTCTGGATTGGTAAAGCGGGTGTGGATGCCAGCAAACCAGGCAACCAGATCCCGGTTTTCCTGCGCGATGCCAGCGGCAAGGTGTCAGAAATTACGCAGCCTATCGCGCTGAATAAAGGCAATTTTTCGCAGTTTATTCAGGACAATGCTGCGTTGATCGCCGATCCTTCGCATTCGATGACGGTCGAGGACAGTAACGGTCAGACGCTGTTCAACATCGCCGATGTCAGTCGTCCAGGCCCTGCAGATTTCAGTCAGCGCCTGGCGCAGCCAACGGGTTATCAGCTGATTGGTGAGATTCCGTCTGTGGCTGAGTTACGCAAAACCCGTCCGCTGTTTGAAGGGGCCAAAGTTAAGCTGAAAAGCTGGCATGAAGGACGGGAAGTCGGCGGCGGCGAATTTGTCGGCAGCTTCCAGACCGCTCAGAATGATGGCGGCGTAAACTTTTCCGGCGAGGGCTTCTCCTGGCGTCGCGTCGTAGATGATTTTAACCGCCTGACGCTGTTTGATTTCGGCGCAATTGCCGATGGCAAAACCGATACGGCACCCGCCATTATGGCGATGTTCGAGTGGTCTCAGCAGGCTAACCAGCAGATCTGTGTCCAGTTCCCGGCCGGTACCTTCATGGTCTCCGCCTGTAACCTTGGCAATAAGTATCTCAACTTCTTCCGCATGTCCGGTGCGATGGTGAACTTCGGCTACTTCCCGGCGACCACCATTGTCTCTGATGGTAAGTCAGAGTTCGTCTTTGAGATGAATGCCCGTCGTGTCGAGCTTTCCAATCTGAATTTCGACGGTAACAGCGATAAGCGTCCCAACCAGCAGGGCTTTTTCCATAACAACTGTCCTGGTGGACAATATTTCCGTGGTGCCTGCCTGCGCTTTAACGCTGTCGGCGGCACCGCCATTAGCCTGCAGGATACCCTCGATTGTAAAATCGACCAGTGGTACGCCTCACGCTGCACCGGCGATGTGATCAAATCGGGCTGGTCAGGTCAGAAGCAGGGCAAATGGGACCACAGCACCGCAATCGAACTGTCGAACTTCAATGCGCAGTACTGCCGTGGCGGCAAAGTTCTTAACCTGCCGCGCTGCGGTCAGTCGATTATTCATAACGGCTGGATTGAGCACTGTGACAACCCGGGCGATCTCTCCAACGGACAGTGGATCGTCGATGCGCTGAGCCTGGAGGATTGTAAGAATCCACTGATCGCGCACAACACCCGTCTGAATATGCGTCAGACCAGCCTGCAGTCAGGCAGCTGGATCGACAACTCTATGCAGGGCGATCGTCTGCTCAGCATCTGGGAGATGGGATCGACCCGCGTCGAGTCCTATGGCGTCGCGCTGGATGGGAGCCTGAAGTACAACTACATCACCTCGCGCTGGCGTTTAGAGAACAACACTAACCAGGAAACCTGGTTTGATCTCGGCAGCCTCTACTCACCGACGGTGGGTGATTCGTGGGAGATCGAAATCTTTGGTCAGTCGCAGTTCAGCAACGGGAGTGGCGACAAGCCGCTGATGAACCTGATCGGTGATAAGACCACCGGCGGCCGCGCGGTGATCCATGTGCAGCGCAAGAAAGACCGCTCAGAAGCGAGCTGGTCGGCCGAAGGCAGCAGCCCGATTGTCGATGTTCGCTATGTGGCAGAGCATGACACCGATGTGCATATCTACGTCAAACTGGCGGGCTGGACGCCGTCAGTCGCGGTGCTGGTGAAAACGACCGGTAAGGATCGCTTTGTGACCGGCCGCTGTGCGCGGGTCAATGCGGTCATGGAGAAGGGCAATCCCCCTTCGGGCGACGCGACGAAACGTGCGCCACAGCGCTTCAGTCTGCACAACGGCAAAGCGGGTGTGGGTGCTAACGAGCAGGGCGATCTGCTGATGGCGTCCCGTCCGCTCTCCGCCGATCAGGTCGATACCAGTAAGCCGGAAGGCTTTGTTTCCGTGGTCATCAACGGCAAACAGGTCGCACTGCCTTACTTCGCGATTAAGTCGTAACACCTTGCATCACGGTCGCCACAATGGAGGCGGCCGGTTTTAACAGGAGCTGTACCTTTGGGTGCGTTATCCCGTAAAGCATTACTTTAATCAGAGTTCATTTTGCCCATTTCGGATCTGGGCGGCTTTCAGAATTAAAAAAATTCATTCGGAGTTGTTATGAAAATTTTATTGGTGGGTAACCATACGTGTGGGAATCGCGGGGATGGCGCGATTCTTCGTGGACTGATTGATTCAATGCGGTCTGCACGCAGTGATTTAGATATTGACGTTATAAGCCGTTATCCAACCAGCTCCGGTTATCTGCTCCAGCAGGATATTCAGCAGGATGCGCTGTATCTGCACAACAGCAAGTCAGGCAAAGGTCTGGTCGGTTCGTTTAAGCGTAAAGTCGCGAACCGCCTGATGCCCGATATCATGATGGCGCATCTGGGCAAGGGCGGGATCTTTAAGTCTTTCTCTGTACCGCCGCACCTGAAAGCGTTTACTGACAGCCTGGCAAAATATGATGCAATTATTCAGGTTGGTGGATCGTTCTTCGTTGACCTCTATGGCGTGACCCAGTTCGACCATGCGCTCTGTGCGCTGATGGCGAAAAAGCCGATCTACCTGATCGGTCACTCGGTGGGGCCCTTCCAGAACCCGCGCGTCAATGCACTGGCGAACTTTGTCTTTGATCGGGTCGACAGCCTGGTGCTGCGCGAGTCGGTCAGTCTGGACCTGATGAAGCGCGATGGCGTGACCAGTTCTAAAGTGGCGTCTGGTGTGGATACCGCTTTCCTGGTGCGTGCGCGTGAAGTCGAAAATCCGAGCCATAACCTGCTCTACTGGCAGGGTATTATCGATGGCCGTAAAACCATTGCGATTACGGTGCGTGAACTGGCACCGTTTGATAAACGTCTGGGTGTCACACAGAAAGAGTATGAAGCAGCGTTTGGCCGGGTGATTAATGCCATGATTGCTGAAGGCTATCAGGTCGTGGCGTTTTCTACCTGTACCGGCATCGACAGCTATGCCAAAGATGACCGCATGGTCGCACTGACCCTGCGTGACCACGTGACGCAGCCTGAACATTACCATGTCATCATGGATGAGTTTAATGACCTGGAACTGGGCATCCTGCTGAATCACTGCCATCTGACCATTGGTACCCGCCTGCACTCGGCGATTATCTCCATGAACTTTGGCACCCCGGCTGTGGCGATCAACTACGAGCACAAGTCGATGGGTGTGATGAACCAGCTTGGTCTGCCGCAGATGGCAACCGATGTGAAAAGCCTGATGGATGGCTCGCTGATCGACAAGGTAAAAACGGTCCTTGCCGATTACGACAACATCAAGCTTAAGGTCGATACGGCCGTTGCGAATGAAAGGGAAATTGGCAATCGGATCACTGAAGAGATTCTCAAAGTATTAGGGTAATGTGATGAAACTGACTTTTTTCACCATGCGTTTCCCGGTTGCCTCTGAGACATTCGTACTAAATCAGGTGACCCATTTTATTGATGCCGGTTACGAGGTGGAGATCATTTCAGTCTTTCCCGGCGATTTAGTGAACCGGCATGCGGCGTTTGATGAGTATGGTCTGGCGGCGAAGACGCACTATCTGCTGCCGGAAGAGAAAGTCTCGATTGTCGATAAGCTGAACCAGCGTATCAAGCTGGTGCTGCCAAAAGTGACCAAGCCGTCGCTGCTGCGTTCGCTGAATGTGCGCCGTTATGGCGCGCAGTCCAGCAAACTGCTGCTGCCGTCGATTGTGGCGAATGCAAAGCAGACCTTCACCGCAGATGTGTTCCTGGTGCATTTCGGCTATGCCGGTGCGCTGGCGAACAAGCTGCGGGAACTGGGCGTGCTCAAGGGCAAACAGGCGACCGTGTTTCATGGCGCCGATATTTCCCGTCGTCACATTCTGGAAGAGCACAAACTCGATTACGTCAATCTGTTCCGCCAGAGTGAGCTGATGCTGCCTATCAGCCATCTGTGGGAGAACAAGCTGATTGAGATGGGCTGCCCGCCGGAAAAAATTCACGTTACGCGAATGGGTATTGAGCCGGAGAAGTTTAACTTCCAGCCACGCCAGGCGTTCCAGACACCGCTGCGTATCGTTTCGGTAGCACGTCTGACCGAGAAGAAAGGGCTGGATGTGGCAGTTAAAGCCAGCGCCATCCTGAAGCAGCGTGGCGGACAGTTCCAGTACACCATCATCGGTAATGGCGACCAGGATGAGATGATGCGTAATTTCATCGCCCGCGAGGGGATGGAAGATTGCGTCAGCATGCCGGGCTTTAAACCGCAGGAGGAGATCCGCCGTGCGCTGAGCGAGGCTGACATCTTCCTGCTGCCGTCCAAAACTGCCGCAGATGGCGATATGGAAGGTATTCCGGTTGCACTGATGGAGGCGATGGCGGTCGGCCTGCCGGTGGTCTCAACGTTCCACAGCGGCATTCCGGAGCTGATTGAGAACAACGTTTCTGGCTGGCTGGTGGAAGAGGACGATCCTGAGGCGCTGGCGGAGACGCTGCTGAAGCTCTCTCAGGGTGAAGTGGATGTGGCGCCCGTGGTTGCCGCGGCACGCCACAAAGTCGAGACTGAATTTAATCAGCATATCGCCTACGGCGAACTGGCACAGATTCTGGAGCGACTGGTGTGAGTGGATTTAAGTCACAGGCGATTTGGCTGTTCGGCAGCACCTGCTTTTCTGCGGTGCTGCAGGTTGCACAGCTGAGCTTTCTCGCCCGCAAACTGGAAACCCACGAGCTGGGACTGTTAGCCATCATCAACGCCATCCTGGCGGTGGCGGGGGTGCTGCAGGATATGGGGATGAGCAGTTATCTGGTGCATCGCCAGAACATTACCCGTCGTGAGCAGAGCACCATCTACTGGGTGAACGTTTCACTCAGTTTATGCACCGGTCTGATCATGCTGCTGATCGCCTTCCCGGTCTCATGGTTCTATCATCTGCCGGAGCTGGTGGGTCTGATCATGCTGACCAGCCTGAACTTCCTGGTACTGGGGCATCTGTCGCAGTATCAGGCGCACTACATCAAAACTAAGCGGATGGTCTCGCTGGCGAAGATTGAGATGGGCACCAAGCTGTTTGCCTTCCTCTGTGTAGTGGCGATGCTGGAGTTCACCTCGCTCACTGTAGCAGCGGCGATTCTCGGTCTGTTCATCAACGCCTTTACCCGCATCCTCTGCATGATTGCGCTGGGTGAGAAGTCATGGCGTCCGACCTGGGAGTTCGACAAAGCGACCTTCATCGGCGCGATTCGCTACGGCAGCTATCAGCTCGGCTCGCAGACCATTAATCAGCTGCGTACCCAGGCGGATGCGCTGGTGGTGGGTAAAGTGATGGGCGCAGAGATGCTGGGTGTTTACTCGCTGGCGAAAGAGCTGGTGCTGCAACCGCTTAAACTGGTGACGCCGGTGATTAACCGACTGGCACTGCCACGTTTTGCTGAGAAGCAGCACGATGCTGAGCAACTGAAGAAGCTGTTCCTGAAAGGCACGCTGGGGATCATGCTGTTCAGCAGCGCGATGTATCTGGCGATTGGCATCCTGTCACCCGTCATTGTGCGTGTACTTTATGGCGCGTCGCATGAGCAGGTCTATCACCTCATCCCGCTGATGCTGCTGTTTGGTATGTTGCGGCCGATGGGTGGCCTGACCGGGGCGATTTCGCAGGCCAACGGACGGACTAACGTTGAGTTCTACTGGAACATTGTGGCGAGTATTGTGGTGCTGGCGGTACTGGCGACCACCTTTATCTGGCCGAACGTGCTCTACGTGGCGCTGACGCTCTCCATCTCGCAGATCCTGATTTCGGCACTGGCTCATCCGTTCTTTATCAAGCCCGTGATTGGCATTCGGTTTATTCCTTATGCCCGGCAATGGGTGGCGGTGTCGGTGGTATTTGTCGGCATCATGTTGCTGGTAAATCACTTTAATCTGTTTGTGATGCCAGAGTGGTTTGAAGGCTGGCTCTGATTACTACGCAGATATATCAACGGGCGACCTCAGGGTCGCCCGTTTTCATTTATGGCTGGTCTCAGCGCTACGGCGACCAGGGATGGAAATAGCCGGGACGATATTCGATTACTGATTGTCTTTATTCAGTTTATACCGTCGCTGGCAATGGGCAAAATGCCGAATTTCCAAGTTATGACAGAGAGTTACTGTCCGCTTTTCAGATAAAGATTATACTTGGACTTCCGGCCGATCCTGCATAATCGACCCACATCTTCATTTTATTAAACGGAATAAATATGACCAAGCTTAAAGCAGTAATCCCGGTTGCGGGCCTCGGTATGCATATGCTCCCTGCGACTAAAGCCATTCCGAAAGAGATGCTGCCTGTCGTCGACAAACCGATGATCCAGTACATCATTGACGAATGTGTTGCCGCGGGTATTAAAGAGATTGTGCTGGTCACGCATGCCTCTAAAAATGCGGTAGAAAACCACTTCGACACCACCTATGAGCTGGAAGCGCTGCTCGAAGCGCGCGTGAAGCGTCAGCTGCTGAGCGAAGTGCAGTCTATCTGCCCGCCAGGCGTCACTATCATGAACGTGCGCCAGGCGCAGCCACTGGGTCTGGGCCACTCGATTCTCTGTGCCCGTCCGATGATCGGTGATAATCCGTTCGTGGTCGTGCTGCCAGACGTGCTGCTGGATGATTCTACTGCTGACCACATGCGTTATAACCTTGCGGCGATGGTTGCCCGTTTTGAAGAGACCGGCCACAGCCAGGTCCTGGCTCAGCATATGCCAGCGTCCGATCTTTCTGAGTACTCGGTGATCACCACTGAAGAGCCGATTGATCACCCAGGCGACATCAGCACCATTACCGATTTCGTTGAGAAGCCTGAAGATACCGCCGGACTGAACTCTGACCTGGCTGCGGTAGGTCGCTATGTCCTTTCTGCTGATATCTGGGCGGAACTGGAGCGCACTGAGCCAGGCGCGTGGGGCCGTATCCAGCTGACTGATGCCATCGCCAGCCTGAGCAAACATAAAACCGTTGATGTTTCCCTGCTGACCGGTCACAGTTTCGACTGCGGTCGTAAGCTTGGTTACATGCAGGCGTTTGTCTCATACGGCCTGCGCAGCAACGCGCAGGGTCGCGATTTCCGCGAAGCTATCCAGACCATCCTCGCAAAACAACAGTAATTTATTTGCCGCGTCCTGCGCGGCAGATTGAAAGGAGCTCACATGGCAATTTTAGTCACGGGCGGAGCAGGGTACATCGGCTCCCATACGGTACTGGCGCTGTTGCAGCGCGGTGATGATGTTGTGGTTCTGGATAACCTCTGCAATGCCTCACGCGAAGCGATTAACCGCGTTGAGAAACTGGCGGGTAAAAAAGCGACCTTTGTTGAAGGCGATATCCGTGACCGCGCCTGTCTGCGTGACCTGTTTGCATCCAACAGCATTTCAGCCGTAATCCACTTCGCTGCGCTTAAAGCAGTCGGTGAATCTACGCGTATGCCGCTGGAGTACTACGAGAACAACGTCGCGGGCACCGTAGTGCTGCTGGAAGAGATGCGTGATGCCGGCGTCTGGAACTTCATCTTCAGTTCATCAGCAACAGTTTATGGCGCAGATGCCCCCGTTCCTTACGTTGAGACCACTCCGATTGGTGGCACAACCAGTCCTTACGGCACCTCTAAGCTGATGACCGAATTCGTGATGCGCGATTTCGCCAAAGCAGAGCCTAAGTTTAAGTCTATTGCCCTGCGTTACTTCAACCCGGTTGGCGCACATGAGTCAGGCGAAATCGGTGAAGATCCGGCCGGCATCCCGAACAACCTGCTGCCGTACATTGCGCAGGTCGCGATTGGCCGTCTGGAGAAGCTGGGCGTGTTTGGTGGCGATTACGATACGCCAGACGGCACCTGCCTGCGTGACTACATCCACGTGGTTGACCTTGCGGAAGGGCACCTGAAAGCGCTGGACCATCTCAGCAAAGTGGAAGGCTACACTGCCTTTAACCTGGGCGGCGGCAAAGGCATCTCCGTGCTGGAAATGATCAAAGCGTTTGAGAAGGCGTCTGGTAAGGCGATTCCATTTGAAATTAAGCCACGTCGTGACGGCGACCTGCCTGCGTTCTGGGCCGATGCCTCACTGGCGAACACGACGCTCGACTGGCGTGTAACACGCGGCATCGATGAGATGATGCGCGATACGTGGCACTGGCAGAGCAAGAACCCGGATGGGTTTCGGTAGTTGAAAAAATATGCAAACACCCGGCTTTGGCCGGGTTTTTTTTTGCCTGCGTTAAGAGGAACTGCATATTCCTGTTCCCCTTCTTCGACTCAATGCCAGATTGTGACTGAATACGGAATTATCCTGGTCTGGCTTTATTAGCGATTAATCACAATAACAGCTGATCCGACTCTGTGAAGAGGCGCAAAGCGTGATTCTTCATACGCTACTATGCTGTTTTGTCATTGATTACATTTACCAATGCAGTGTGGGAGCAATGTTTAGTCACTCTTAAGTTTTGTCAGTGGCAATCAAAGATTAGGCATATTATTTTTGCCGCACAAAATGTACTATTTGTAGTTATCCCGGAACCCGTATGCGATTGAATAAAATATAATCAGCGCATCGACAAGCTAACCTGTGAAGGCAAGATTCCTATCACACAGCGCATTGGTTGCTGCAAGCCAGGGGCGGTAGCGTGGCTATTTATTCTTAGTGAATAAAAATTGACCCGCTTATATGCATAGCATGTTTAAATTTGTTAGAGGATGTGGAATGTTACTTCCCGTAATCATGGCCGGAGGAACCGGCAGCCGCTTATGGCCCCTTTCCCGCGAACTTTACCCTAAGCAGTTTATCTGTCTGCATGGTGAGCACTCTATGCTGCAGGAGACGGTAAACCGTCTGAGCGGCGTCGAAGCACGCGCACCGATGGTAATCTGCAACGAGGAGCATCGTTTCCTGGTTGCCGAACAGTTGCGACAAATTAACAAGCTATCCCATAACATTATTCTTGAACCGGTAGGACGCAACACGGCTCCGGCCATTGCACTGGCTGCACTAAACGCCGTAGAGCAGGGCGATGATCCGGTTCTGCTGGTGCTGGCCGCCGATCACGTGATTGAAGACCGTGCTGCGTTTCATCAGGCTATCAAAGTTGCTACCGCCTATGCCAAACAGGGCAAACTGGTGACTTTTGGCATCGTGCCAACCGGTCCGGAAACCGGATATGGCTACATTCAGCGTGGCGAAGCGCTGCCAGGCGCAGAAAATGGTCCTTATCAGGTTCAACGCTTTGTCGAAAAACCGAACCAGAGTACAGCCGAGCAGTACCTTGAGTCTGGTGAATATTACTGGAACAGCGGTATGTTTATGTTCCGTGCTAAACGCTATCTTCAGGAACTTGAGAAGTTCCGTCCGGATATTCTGGAAGCCTGCCGTCGCGCCATGGCTAACGTCAAAGAAGGCAACGATTTTATCAGTATTGATAAAGATGATTTTATCGCCTGTCCGGATGAGTCAGTAGACTATGCAGTCATGGAACAGACCGATGCAGCCGTAGTTGTACCACTGGCGGCCGGATGGAGTGATGTGGGCTCCTGGTCTGCACTGTGGGAAGTGAACGATAAAGATGCACATGGTAACTCCCTGAAGGGTGATACCTTCCTGCACAACACCAAAAACTGCTATATCAACAGTGAAGACCAGCTGGTTGCCGCCATTGGCGTTGAAAACCTTGTCATTGTGAACACGAAGGATGCTGTCCTGGTTGCACGTAAAGATCAGGTACAGGATGTTAAGCGAGTGGTTGAATTCCTGAAAAGCGAATGCCGCAGCGAATACCGCCGCCACCGTGAAACTTACTGGCCCTGGGGACGTTGTGATCTGGTAGTCAACACGGGCCGTTTCAACGTTAACCGCATTACGGTGAAGCCTGGTGAAGCTTTTGAGCTGCAGATGCACTATCACCGCACCGAACACTGGGTGATCCTCTCCGGTACAGCCAAAGTCACCATTCAGGATAAGACCCTGTTGCTGACAGAAAATCAGTCAACCTTTATTCCAATCGGTCACCCGCATACGTTAGAAAACCCAGGCAAGATTCCACTGGAACTGCTGGAAATTCAGTCGGGTTCTTACCTTGGTGATGACGACCTCATTTTGATTAAACAACAGTTTGCAAGTAAGTAAGGACAGACACGATCATGGCAGCACTGACCTGTTTTAAAGCTTATGACATCCGTGGTGAGTTGGGCACTGAACTTAATGAAGACATTGCCTACCGCATTGGCCGGGCTTATGGTGAATTTATCCACCCAAAAACGATCGTGGTGGGCGGTGACGTCCGGCTGACCAGTGAGACGTTAAAGCTGGCCCTGGCTAATGGTCTGCGGGATGCGGGCACTGATGTGCTCGATATCGGCATGAGCGGAACAGAAGAGATCTACTTCGCGACTTTTCATTTAGGCATTGATGGTGGCATTGAAGTGACTGCCAGCCATAACCCAATGAACTACAACGGCATGAAACTGGTACGGGAAGGTGCTCGCCCGGTCAGCGGCGACACCGGTCTGCGTGACGTTCAGCGACTGGCTGAAGCCAATGATTTTGCTCCGGTAGAAGAGAGCAAACGTGGCAGTTACAAACAGATTTCCGTACTGGATGCCTATGTTGATCATTTGATGGGCTATATCGACCTGAATAATTTCACTAAACCGATGAAGTTGGTGATCAACTCAGGTAACGGTGCTGCGGGTCATATCATTGATGAGATTGAAAAACGCTTTGAGCAGGCCAAAGCGCCTGTGTCGTTTATCAAAGTGCATCATGAAGCTGACGGCAACTTCCCGAATGGTATCCCGAACCCACTGCTGCCTGAATGTCGTAAAGACACTTCTGATGCGGTGCGTGAGCACCAGGCGGATATGGGTATCGCCTTCGACGGTGATTTTGACCGCTGTTTCCTGTTCGATGAAAATGCTGAGTTCATTGAAGGCTATTACATTGTTGGGCTGTTGGCCGAAGCATTCCTGAAAAAAGAAGCGGGTGCGAAAATCATTCACGATCCTCGCCTGACCTGGAACACCATTGATGTGGTGACCAAAGCCGGGGGTGTTCCTGTGATGTCTAAAACCGGTCATGCCTTCATCAAAGAGCGTATGCGTGAAGAAGATGCGGTTTATGGTGGTGAGATGAGTGCGCACCACTATTTCCGGGACTTTGCTTACTGCGACAGCGGGATGATTCCATGGCTGCTGGTGGCTGAATTGCTGGCAGTGAAAGGGGAGACGCTTTCGGGATTGATTTCGGAACGAATGAAGGCCTTCCCTTGCAGCGGTGAGATTAATTACAAAGTATCTAATGCAACATCGGTTATTGCAGCGTTGAAAACTCAATATCTTAGTTCTGCGATATCCGAGGATAACACCGACGGTATAAGCCTTGATTGTCAGGGCTGGAGATTCAACGTAAGAACTTCCAATACGGAACCTTTACTGCGACTCAACGTCGAAACTGAAGGCAATATTGAAGCCTTGGGTAAAATATTGAAAGAAATCGACTCCGTTATTAAAGCTACGACAGTTTAATTCCTCATATAGTTGATAATATTAATTTCCTAAAAGATGGGTTTACGAATGACGAACAAAATTGCAATTATTACTGGAATTACCGGGCAAGATGGCGCGTATCTTGCTGAGTTACTTTTAAATAAGGGCTATACGGTTTATGGCACCTATCGCCGTACCAGTTCAGTCAACTTCTGGCGTATTGAAGAGCTGGGTATCAAATCCAATCCTTCATTACACCTGGTCGAATATGATCTGACTGACCTGTCATCTAGCATTCGTTTACTTCAGGAAAGCAAAGCGACCGAAGTTTACAACCTTGCGGCTCAGAGCTTTGTCGGTGTTTCTTTTGACCAGCCGCTGACCACAGCTGAAATTACAGGTATTGGCCCGGTCAATCTGTTAGAAGCTATTCGCATCGTTAACCCTAAAATTCGTTTCTATCAGGCATCTACTTCAGAGATGTTTGGTAAAGTGCAGGCTATTCCGCAGAAAGAAGATACACCTTTCTATCCGCGTAGCCCGTATGGCGTTGCAAAGCTGTATGCCCACTGGATGACGATTAACTACCGTGAGAGCTACAACATCTTCGCATCAAGCGGCATTCTGTTTAACCACGAATCACCACTGCGTGGACAGGAGTTTGTGACCCGTAAGATCACCGATTCAGTAGCGAAAATTAAGCTCGGTAAGCTGGATGTGCTTGAATTAGGTAACATGGACGCCAAGCGTGACTGGGGCTTTGCTAAGGAATATGTTGAAGGCATGTGGCGTATGCTGCAGGCTGATGAGCCAGATACATTTGTCCTGGCAACCAACCGCACAGAAACAGTCCGTGACTTCGTTTCAATGGCGTTCAAAGCTGTTGGCATTGAGTTGCGCTTCGAAGGCAAAGATGACCAGGAAGTTGCAATTGATGTCGCCACTAACAAAGTGGTGGTTAAGGTCAATCCTAAGTTCTACCGTCCTGCTGAAGTAGAATTACTGATTGGTAATCCACAGCGCGCGAAAGACATTCTGGGCTGGGAGCCAAAAACCACGCTCGAAGAGTTGTGTGCGATGATGGTAGAAGAAGATCTGCGCCGCAATAAACAAGGGTTCTCCTTCTGATATGACTAATGGCAAAAAAGCATTGATCACTGGGATCAAGGGCTTTACCGGCCAATATATGGCAGCGGATTTATCCGCTGCCGGATATGAAGTTTATGGTTTCGGTTCAACTCCCGCCCAGAATTCATCACGTTATTTTCAGGTTGATCTGACGAATTCAGCACAGGTAAAAAATGCTGTAGACAGTATTCAGCCAGACGTCGTTGTTCATCTTGCTGCTATAGCTTTTGTTGGGCATGCTGATCCAAACGCATTCTATAATGTGAACCTTTGCGGTACGCGTAACCTGTTACAGGCGCTTAGCGAATCAGCAAAACTTCCGGATGCAGTTTTGATTGCAAGTAGTGCGAATGTTTACGGTAATAACACACCGGGGAAATTAGCAGAGTCAGTTCCTGCCAGACCCGCCAATGATTATGCGGTAAGCAAGCTGGCTATGGAGTATATGACCAGCCTGTATTATGAAAAATTGCCAATTATTATTACCCGACCATTCAATTACACTGGCGCTGGTCAGGCAGAAAATTTCCTGATCCCGAAAATCGTCAAACATTTTCGTGAGAGAAAAGAAGTCATTGAGTTGGGCAACATAGATGTATGGCGTGATTTTTCCGATGTGCGTGACGTCGTTAAAAGCTATTCAGCGTTACTTCATTCCCGCTCATTTGGTCAGACTGTCAATGTCGCTTCAGGTAAAATGCACTCATTAAGGGAAGTCGTTGATCTCTGCCAATCCCTGACAGGCCATGATATTAAGATTGAAGTTAATCCTGATTTTGTACGGCCTAATGAAATTAAAGAACTTTGTGGCGATATCACTTTGCTCAGTAGCTTAGTCGGTAAGACTTCGTCTAAAATTCCTCTTAGAGATACCCTGAAATGGATGCTGGAAGCAAAGCAATAAGCGTCGTTTACTCTACGGACTGTATTAAATATCCTTTAACTGGTATTGGCCGTTATGCGTTTGAGCTTGCTAAACAGCTTCAGGAAAGAGAAAACGTCGCGCTGACGTTTCTTCATGGCACTAAGACTCGCGACTCACTGGCAGTCGCGAGTGAGTCGGCTCAATCGGTTCAATCTTTTAAACGCAAATTACAAAAAAGTAAAACCGTAAGTGAAATCTACCGACTGACTTTTCCGGTAATGAAAATGATGGCGCTGAGGAATTTTAAGAATCATATATTTCATAGCCCAAACTATTATCTACCTCCTCGCGTGAAACACTGTGTTGCTACATTTCATGACCTGTCGGTATTTCATTGGCCTCAGTTTCATCCGGCTGGCCGTGTTCACCTGATGCAAAAAGAGTTAAGAAATACCGTTTCGCGCGCATCGATGTTGATCACTGACTCTTATTACACAAAGAATGAATTAATAGATTTCTTTGGTATCGAAGATAATAAAATTACCGTAGCCCCTCTTGCCTGCAATGAACATTTTCATCCTCGTGATGAGGCAGAGACACAACAGGTGCTTGAAAAGTATAATCTGAAGTGGCGACGTTTCTTTCTTTATACCGGTACGATTGAACCAAGGAAGAATATACTCACACTGCTTCAGGCGTATGATCGTCTGCCCGCACTCGAAAAGTCTGCCTTCCCGTTAGTCATTAGTGGTTATAAGGGTTGGGAAAATGAGGCGCTATTTAAACTCTTTGATAAGGGCGAGAGAGAAGGGTGGCTAAAATATTTAGGTTTTGTACCCGGTAAAGATCTGCCGTTTTTATTCAGTGCTGCGACAAGCTTTGTATTCCCTTCAATCTATGAAGGTTTCGGCTTGCCGGTACTTGAAGCAATGGCATCAGGAACGCCTGTGATTTGCTCAAATGCAACTTCACTTCCCGAAGTCGCTGGTGATGCTGCGCTAATGCATGAACCAGAGGATATCCATGCTTTAACGACATACATCCAGATGATGATTGAAAACGCTGATGAAAAGCGCCGTATGATTGAAGCTGGATTAATGCGTGCCCGTGAATTTTCATGGTCACTGTGTGCCGATAAAACTGTTGAAGCTTATGAGCAGGTCGCAAAGTATATATGATTAAAGTGTTACACTGTTATAAAACCTATTACCCTGATACTTTTGGCGGCATCGAACAGGTTATTTATCAGCTTTCCGAAGGTGGGATTAAGGAAAATATAGAATCTGTTGTTTTTACCCATAGTCCGGATTTCGAAAACAAAAAAAAATCACTGGGCAACCATCATATTTATCGGGTTAAAACGCAGTGTGAGTTTGCCTCAACACCATTTTCCTATTCAGCGATAAAAGAATTTAGAGAGTTGGCTCAGAAGGCAGATATCATTCATTATCACTTTCCTTATCCATTTATGGACTTTATGCATTTTGCCGCTGGCATCAAAAAGCCATCAGTAGTGAGTTACCATTCTGATATTGTTAAGCAAAAGGTACTGTTAAAGCTCTATACGCCGTTAATGAATCGCTTTCTTTCAAGTGTAGATCGCATTGTTGCCGCGTCGCCAAACTATGTTGAAAGCAGCCCGGTACTGCAGCAGTTCAAAGACAAAGTTGAAGTTATTCCTTACGGTCTTGATAAACAGTTTTATCAAAATAATGAGCCTGCCGTTCTGCAAAAGTGGCAGGCAAGATTTCCGGATGGCTTCTTCCTGTTTATTGGAACGTTTCGTTATTACAAAGGCCTCCATATTTTAATTGAGGCGGCAAAAAACAGCCGTTACCCAATCGTCGTGGTTGGAGCAGGTCCGATTGAGGCTGAGCTGAAAGCACAGGCGCAGCAGTTAGGCGTGAACAATATTCATTTCCTGGGTGCGCTGGAGGACAGTGAAAAATCTGCCTTGCTGCAGTTATGTACCTGTCTGGTTTTCCCGTCTCATTTACGTTCCGAAGCTTTCGGCATCTCTTTACTCGAGGGCGCACTCTATTCGAAACCGCTGATCTCCAGCGAAATCGGAACCGGAACGACCTTTATCAATATTGATCGAGTCACCGGATTAGTTGTCCCTCCATCCGATCCTGCTGCATTAAGAAAGGCGATGGATGAAATATGGCAGAACCCCGAACTGGCAATGACCTATGGTGCCGCTGCGCTGGCGCGCTTTGAATCGCTTTTCACGGCAGATAAAATGATTCAAAGCTATACAAAGCTTTATAAATCCTTGTTAAGTGTGTGAATTTTTTTTAGAAAATTTCATCCGCGCGACCGCACCATTCATTACCTTTAATCCGCTATCCTGAGTTAACATACTGATCACTTACAAAGTGGTGTTACGGGTAACACCATGCGAGACCACAGACAGGAGTATGTAATGTCCAAGCAACAGATCGGCGTTGTAGGTATGGCAGTGATGGGCCGCAACTTGGCTCTTAACATTGAGAGCCGCGGTTACACTGTTTCTATCTTTAACCGTTCACGCGAAAAGACTGATGAAGTCATCGCCGAGAACCAGGGCAAGAAACTTGCTCCTTTTTATACCGTTGAAGAGTTTGTCGAATCGCTGGAAAAACCTCGCCGTATCCTGCTGATGGTTCAGGCGGGTGAAGCGACCGATAAGACTATCGCCTCCCTGACTCCACACCTGGATAAAGGCGACATCCTGATCGATGGCGGTAACACCTTCTACAAAGACACCATCCGTCGTAACAAAGAGCTGTCTGACCAGGGCTTCAACTTTATCGGTACCGGCGTTTCCGGTGGTGAAGAGGGCGCACTGAAAGGCCCATCAATTATGCCTGGCGGCCAGAAAGAAGCTTACGAGCTGGTTGCACCGATTCTGGATAAGATTGCGGCACGTGCGGAAGATGGTGAAGCCTGTGTGGCTTACATCGGTCCGGACGGCGCAGGTCACTATGTGAAGATGGTTCACAATGGCATCGAGTACGGCGACATGCAGCTGATCGCAGAAGCTTATGCTCTGCTGAAAGGCGCACTGGGTCTGAACAACGAAGAGCTGGCTGAAACCTTCACTGAGTGGAACAACGGCGAGCTGAGCAGCTACCTGATCGACATCACCAAAGATATCTTCACCAAGAAAGACGAAGAAGGTAAATACCTGGTTGATGTGATTCTGGATGAAGCCGCTAACAAAGGCACCGGTAAATGGACCAGCCAGAGCTCTCTGGATCTTGGCGAACCTCTGTCACTGATCACCGAGTCTGTGTTTGCCCGTTACCTCTCCTCACTGAAAACTCAGCGTGTTGCGGCCTCTAAAGTACTGAGCGGTCCACAGGCTAAAGCCTTCACTGGAGATAAAGCGGAGTTCATCGAGAAAGTTCGCCGTGCACTGTACCTGGGTAAAATCGTCTCTTATGCGCAGGGCTTCTCACAGCTGCGTGCCGCGTCAGAAGAGAACAACTGGGATCTGCACTACGGTGAAATTGCTAAGATCTTCCGCGCTGGCTGCATCATTCGTGCCCAGTTCCTGCAGAAGATTACGGATGCTTATGAAGCAGATGCAGGCATCGCTAACCTGCTGCTGGCACCGTACTTCAAAGATATCGCCGATCAGTATCAGCAGGCGCTGCGTGATGTGGTTTCTTACGCGATTCAGAACGGTATCCCGACGCCAACCTTCTCAGCGGCAATCGCTTACTACGACAGCTACCGTTCAGAAGTGCTGCCTGCGAACCTGATTCAGGCGCAGCGCGACTACTTCGGTGCGCATACCTACAAACGCATTGATAAAGACGGTGTGTTCCACACCGAGTGGTTAGATTAATTTCTGACATTATATTTTGATATACAAAAAAGCACATCTTAGGGTGTGCTTTCGTTTATTGAGGATTAGATTGATGGTTGGTATGGCTCGGACTATATGGCGATATAGAGGCTTTATACTAGGAAATGTCAAAAGAGAGTTTCAGGTAAAATATCAAAACTCAATTCTTGGTGCCGCGTGGAACGTTTTAAACCCACTTGCAATGATCACCGTCTATACAGTGATATTTTCACAGGTAATGAAAGCCAAATTGCCAGGCGTTTCCGATACTTTTGCCTACAGTATTTATTTATGCGCAGGAATACTTACATGGGGGCTTTTCTCAGAAATCATTGCCCGAGGGCAGAATGTATTTATTGAGCAAGCAAACCTGATAAAGAAAATAAGTTTTCCCAGAATATGCCTTCCTATTATAGTAATAATTAATGGGCTTTTGAATTTTCTTATTGTTTTTACGTTGTTTACTCTGTTTTTAATACTGACGAATGAATTCCCTGGCGTGGTTTTTGTATCAATAATACCATTAACTTTAGTCCTTGTGATCTTTGCTATCGGTCTGGGGATTACATTAGGTGTTATGAATGTTTTTTTCCGCGATGTCGGGATGTTATTTTCAATCATCTTGCAGTTCTGGTTTTGGCTAACGCCGATTGTTTACTCTCCAGCAATTCTGCCAGTACAATTTCAAAATATTATCAGATTCAATCCAATGCTGGGAATCATTACTTCTTTTCAGAGAGTATTAGTCCAGCATCAATGGCCGCATTGGCCTGATTTAATTTACCCTTTAGCTCTCGGTTTAGTGCTTTGTATGCTTGGCATGCGACTTTTTGTTAAACATTCGGGCGACATGGTGGATGAATTATAATGTCTCGATTAGTTATTGAAAATTTAAGCAAGGCTTATAAACGCTATAACAGTAAACTTGGCAGATTAATTGAATGGATGATCCCCTTCTCTGGTCCAAAACACAGTGTAAAATGGATTATTCAGGATATTAATTTTACGGTTGAACCTGGAGAGTCTCTGGGCATAATCGGTGTAAATGGTGCTGGTAAAAGTACCTTGTTAAAAATGATTACCGGCACAACAAAACCTACTACTGGCTCAGTGAAAGTAAATGGTCGTGTAGCCGCAATGCTCGAACTGGGGATGGGTTTTCATCCGGAATTTACAGGCAGACAAAATGCATATATGGCTGGTCAACTGTTAGGTATAACTGTTGAAGAAATATCAAGGTTAATGCCCGAAATTGAAGAGTTTGCTGAGATAGGTCCTTATATTGATCAACCAGTCAGGGTTTATTCTAGCGGGATGCAGGTCAGACTGGCATTCAGCGTGGCGACAATTATCAGGCCTGACCTGCTAATCATTGATGAAGCTTTGTCTGTTGGCGATATTTATTTCCAGCAAAAATGTATCGAAAGAATAGAAAAATTCAAAAATCAGGGTACAAGTATTCTCTTTGTTACACATGACTTTTCTGCACTGCATAAAATCTGTGATAAGGCTGTACTGCTAGCTTCTGGCCGCTGCCAGTACATTGGTAAAACAGTTGAAGTTGTCGAAAGATATTATGGTTATTTGAACAACAGTAAAGCAGTGGTAAAAGAAGAAAGCCATGTACAGCAACGATTCGTTAAAATCAACAAGTTCGTAAAAGATGTTATCATACTGAATGATTTAAATGAGCCAGTAAATTGCATGGAAGTTGGCAAAAATTACTCATTTGAAATTTCCTGTTCAGGGCTGAGTGAATATTCTGACCCTCATGTTGGTTTCCGCATGCAGGACAGGTTAGGACAGGTACTCTATGAAACAAATACATTCTGCCAGAAAACTGATCTTGAAAATAAGAAATTTGATCGCATAAGATTCTCATTTAAAAACAATCTCACACCTGGTGAATATACTCTAGCAATGGGAATTGAATCAGGCGGGCATGGAGATGGACTGTTTGATACAGTAATATCATTAACCGAAAGGATAATCTCATTTCAGGTAATAGATAACCCAGATATTAATAAATGGGCTGGGATTTTTAATATTGAACCAACGATTTCTGTAAATTAAGGATGGATTATGATTTATTATGATATTACTGACATTATCAATCACTCTAAATTTTCCACTAAAGTCAGTGGTATTCAGCGCGTTGTTCTTGAAGGGCTGCGTGGTTTAGATGGTGACTATACAATATTTTTCATGAGTCCTATTACAGGAAGAACCTATAAAGTTAGTGGGTTAGAAAATATAAAAATTAATGATCTCACTCCTTTTGTAAACCTGTGGATCTACGCTGATATTTATATCTCAAAAAGCAGTGGTAATCTCGATAAGTATTTTGAAAAATTACGCACGCTTGGCAGAAAAAAGAAAGCAGTCAGCGATTCCTATTTTATTTTCTCAAAAATACCTAGTGTCAAAAAAATCAGCCATGCTGCCGTTATTAAATACTTGAGAAATAAAATTAACTTATATGATGGGTTGTCAATCTCTGAAATAGAGAACTTCACAGATGGTGCTTCTGTTGCCTTATTCGGGGGGGTCTGGAACTTCCAGGACAAATACCAGACGCTCATGGAAACAAAATGGCACGGCCTACGTAAAGTCTTTATGGTTTACGATATGATTCCAATTGTGTCACCTTATGTTCCTGACGAACTTAAAGCGATGTTTAAAAAGTACATTCCATTTGTTCTCGAGCATGCTGATAAAATTGTTGTTAACTCTAATAGTTGTAAAATGGATCTGGTAACGTACTGTTCAGGCCGCGGTATTACTGCTCCGGACATCGATGTCGTACATTTATCTCATAAATTACCTTCTGCTTCAGCTACAATAAAAACAGATCCTGACTTTGAATACCCATTACGTGTCAGAAAATTACAGAATGAACAATATGCTTTTTGTGTAGGTTCCATTGAATCACGTAAAAATCACGTAAATCTTATTCTTACCTGGATTAAGTTTTTTAATAGTCCAGAATATGCTAACCAGAAGTTAGTTATTGCGGGTAAATGGCTTTGGGATACTGAGGAATTAGCGAAACAGCTCACTTATTCTGGTCATGTCTATGGCAGCGTTATCGTCATGCATGACGCATCTGATGCTGAAATCGCAGAGTTATACAAGAATTGTCGTTTCACTGTCTTCCCTTCACATTATGAAGGATGGGGCTTACCACTGGGTGAATCGCTTGCACTTGGTAAACCTTGCCTGCACTTTGACACCTCATCCCTCAAAGAAGCGGGATATGGTATGACTGTAGCCGTTGAATATCCAAATTATAAAGAATATTACAATGAATTTAAGAAGCTTATGATTGATGATGAATATTATCAGCAGAGGTTAAATATCATTGAAGAGAACAAGCATAAGTTAAGAAGTTGGCAGGATTTCTCATTGGATATTAAACATGTGTTCAGTGATGAGGAAAAAATACAGTGATTGATAAATACAACGCAATATGGCTTGGGCCTGACTCTCCTGCTAACTATGTTAATGTCAGTCTCGATTTTATTAACACCGCTGATACGCGTTTATCAGCTGAACATTATCATAAATACAAAGTAATAAATTTCACAGAAGCTTGTATTTCAGACTTTCCAAAGTGGCCTTTTGTTCTCGATGAGTTATTTAAACTGAGTGACGGAGAATCTGAGTTCGTAATAAAGTTTAATACACTTTCAGGTACTTTCTCGATACCGAAGTTTTATAAGCAAATTCAGCACCTTTCTGATGGTACTGTTGAGTTACTTTCGCTCGAAGCTACTGATGTTGCAGGCATCTACATACTTAAGTTCAAAGCATTGAGAAGAGCCTATTCCAGTGAACGTTCCTGGAGTTTCGGCATTGTCTGGGATGGTAAAAATGAAAACCATCTTGAATCTTATGTTCGAAGTGTTGAAAAACAATTAAAATATAGTTCAGAAGTTGAGCTTATTATTTGCGGGCCTGCACCTTTATTTGATATTAAGATTGATCACTCTGTAATTAGCAGTGATGAGCATACCGAGAAATATGCCAATATTTCGAGGAAGAAAAATAAAATAATCAAAAAGGCTAAATACGATAATATCTGTATTGCTCATAACAGATATCAGCTAGATGATAATTTTATTAAGAGCTTTGACCGAATCAAACATGATTTTGACGTCTGTGTTGTCAAACAGGTGCTTACTGAAACAGGTGAGCGGGTGCCTGATTGGGTGTCACAAGCGTCTGATCAAAAGTTAACCGCTAACTATCTGCTGACTTACGGTGAGTATTCTCCTTATATGTATGTTCCAGGAGGTTTGGTTATCGCAAAAAGGCACATTTTGCTTGATAACTTGTTTAATGACCTCGGTACATGGAATATGGCTGAAGACGTGGAGTTATCTCAGCGACTCATATCGAAAGATTATATACCCCGTCTTAACAGCAAATGTATAACAAAAGTTTTGCAGCTTAGAAAAGAAATTATCGCAGACTTTATTACTCCTGACCTGAATAATTTCTATCGTAATATAGATCAATTCTCGTCTGGAACGATAAATCAATACAATCATAAGAGTTTCATCTACCGAAATCTGCAGCAATTGTATAGAGATCCAGTTGCATTTTTAAGAAAAATCAAACGGAAGTTAAAGGGTTAGTATAATGAAGCAAAATGATATTATCATTGATGTTGGTGCGAACTTTGGTGGTTTCTCTTTAGAAATAGCTAAAAGAAATCCAACTTATAATGTCTATGCTATTGAAGCTGAACCAAACTTAGCTACTCAGTTAGATGAAAATGCTACGAAAACTGGTTTAGAAAATCATCAGGTTATCAATTGTGCGGTAAATGAAGAAGAAGGAGATTTTCAATTTTATGTCTCCGAACTGGGAGACCATGGCACTTCCAGTTTGCTTCCATTTTCTCAGGACAATATAACGCATGATGAGTATTGGAAAGACCGTAGTGACTTGCATCATTCTAAGAGTGTTGTCGTTCACGCTAAGCCACTCGAAAAGATTCTAGATGAAATTAGTTTTGATAATGTCGCATTTATTAAGATTGATGTTCAGGGTCTTGATCTCGCCGTATTAAAATCATCGGGTTCATATTTGAACAGGATTCAGGCGGGTATGTTAGAAGTGCCCTCTGTGCTTTCAAAGTCCCTCTATGACAATACTAGTGAAGACTTGATGTCCGCGTTAGCGTTCCTGAAAGAGAGTGGCTTCAGTGTTTATGCGGTAAAACCAAACGATCCAGCAGCAAATGAATTCAATGTATTTTTCGTAAAAAATGGTTTGGATTACAAAGAAATTGAGGAAAAGCTAAACCTGCTTGATTTTCATTTCTATGACGGGAAGCATTTCTGGCATGCTCCATCTCATAAACTGGAAAATCCTGAACAACATATTTTAAACTTAAATGAAGTTATTTCTTCGCAAACCCAGGAAGTTGAGTCGTTGAAGTTAAAAATAGACGCTGTACTTTCTGAGAATAAAGAATTGAAGCATGCTTTAAATGTAATTGAAAGTAATAAGGCTGTGCGATTCTTAAAGTTGATCAAATTAATTAAGTGAGAATGATATGCTCAATATTGTAATTCCTATGGCTGGTGCTGGAAGTCGTTTTGCTAAAGCTGGTTACCTGGATCCAAAACCATTAATTAAGGTGCATGGTGTACCAATGGTTAATATTGTTATCAATAACCTTAAGCCTGAACAACCGCATAAGTTTATATTTATTATTCAAAAAGAACACGAGCAACGCTATCAACTCTCTGCACTTTTGAAAAGCTGGGAACCGACTTGTGAAATTGTCACAACAGACGGCCTCACTGAAGGCGCTGCCTGTACTGTTTTGTTAGCAAAAGATCATATCAACTCAGATGATCCGCTGATGATAGCCAATAGTGATCAATATGTTGACTGCTCGATTGATGAATATTTAAATTTCATGACATCGAATAATTACGATGGTTTGATAATGACAATGAAAGCTGATGATGCAAAATGGTCTTTTGTTGGATTTGATGCTGATGGTAAAGTTAATAAAGTCGTTGAGAAAGAAGTTATTTCTGACGAAGCCACAGTCGGTATTTATAATTTCAAAAAAGGTAGTGAATTCGTTAAATCCGCTGAAGAAATGATTAATAAAAATGAGCGTGTAAATAACGAGTTTTATGTCGCCCCAGTCTACAACTATTTGATTGAAAGTGGAGCGACAATTGGTGTATTCAATGTAGGCTCTGAAGCTGATGGTATGTATGGTTTAGGAATTCCAGCGGATTTAGATCTCTTTAAATCTCTTGAATTGTCTAAAAAAGCGACTGCGGGGATATAAAATGGAGATTATTAGCCATCGTGGATACTGGAAATCTCCCAGTGAAAAAAATGCTCTGCAAGCCTTCAATCGTTCTTTTGAACTCGGTTTAGGTACCGAAACCGATGTGAGAGACTTCAATGGTCAGTTGGTAATATCACATGATATTCCAACCGGTAATGAAATGACGGTTGAAGATTTTTTTAAGCTGATAGGTGATAAAACGTTTTCGCTTGCTCTGAATATTAAATCTGATGGTTTGGTTGATAAGCTCAGTCAACTTATTGAAAAATATAATATTCGTAATGCTTTTGTTTTCGATATGTCAGTTCCAGATCAAATTTCCTACGCCAAAAATGGTAAAATTTCATTCTTTTCCCGTGCCAGTGAATATGAACCAGTCATTTCTTTATATGATACATGTCACGGTGTATGGCTAGATGCCTTCAAATCTGTCTGGTATGATGAAAAATACATACAAAATATTCTGAATGACGGTAAGAAAGTTTGCATTGTCAGTCCTGAGTTACATAAACGAGATGATTATAAAGACCTCTGGAATATGCTTTCAGTTTCTGGACTGAAAGATTCCGATAACGTAATTCTTTGCACTGATTTTCCAGAAGAAGCTATTGCTTTTTTAAAGGAGTCAAAATGATCAAGGCTGTTATTTTCGACATGGATGGTGTATTGATTGAAGCCAAAGAATGGCATTACGAGGCCCTCAATAAGGCCTTGAATCTCTTTGGCTACAATATCAATAGATATGACCATTTAACTAAATTTGATGGTCTGCCGACTAAAGATAAGTTGAATATTCTTTCTGCTGAATATTCCCTGCCACGGGAATTACATGCTTTCATTAATGAGATGAAGCAGCATTATACAATGGAAATTGTACACACGAAGTGTAAACCTCTTTTCATTCACGAATATGCCTTGTCACGATTAAAGTCTGAAGGACTCCTCTTAGCGGTCGCATCAAACTCCATAAAAAATACTGTTACAACGATGATGGAAAAGGCCTCTTTGAGTCAGTATCTGGAAGTAATGCTTTCTAATGAAGATGTACAAAAAGGGAAGCCGGATCCGGAAATTTACACGAAGGCCATTGGTCTGTTAGGTTTGAGACCTGAAGAGTGTGTTGTCGTCGAAGATAATGAGAACGGTATCAAATCTGCTACTGCAGCAGGCGCAAATGTGCTGGTTGTACATGATGTCAGCGATGTGACATATCGTAACATTAAAGCTTATATCGACTCTGTTAGTGGAGAATTAAAGTGAATGTAATTGTACTCGCTGCTGGAGAGAGCTATACAGATAGTGCAGACAAAGGTTATCCGCTTTGTCTGACTGAATTTAATGGTGTTCCACTGCTGCAGAAGATTTCTGAAAAACTCGCGTTTAACGCCGGCAAAACTGTTTTCCTTTTTCAGGATAAACATATTAAAAAGCATCATTTAAACAATATTGTTCAGCTTCTGAGTAATGGTAATTTTGAATCTTTTCCTGTTCCTGAAAATACTGCAGGTGCTGCGTGCACCGCACTATTGGGTGTTGTCGGACTGGACCAGGAAGAGCCATTATTAATTGTTAGCGCTAATCAGTATTTAGATATCGACTATCAGGAATTCACAACTGAGATGGAGTCTAAAAATTATGATGCTGGCACAGTAGTTTTTGATTCCGTTCATCCAAGGTATTCGTATGTGTTACTTGATGATCAGAAAACAGTTGTTGAAGCTTCTGAAAAAAATCCAATCAGCCGAAATGCCACGGCAGGTGTTTACTGGTTCAGTAAAACTCGCGACTTCTCGAATTCAGTAATGAACATGATTCGTAAAGATGCACGAGTCAATGAGCATTTTTACATCTGTCCTTCGTTTAATGAGCTTATCCTTTTAGGGAAAACAATAGGTGTTAAAGAGATTGATAAAATTTTTTATCATCCTCTGAAAACTCAAACCCAGTTTGATTCTAATAAGGGTGACCTGTGAAAAGCTTTGAACTCGAGAAAATGACTGCAGGCTGGTTTGTTGGTGGCTTCCAGCCAACCGCTTTTTCAAGTGATACCTGTGAAGTAGCGGTTAAAAGATATAAAAAAGGTTCTTTTGAAAAAGAACATTATCACAAAATTGCGACAGAAATAACTTGCATCGTTGAAGGTGAAGTTATTATGTGTGGGAAGAAATGGACTACAGGCGACATTATAGTTCTGGCACCTGGTGAAATTACATCATTTGAGGCTTTAACTGATGTCATTACGACTGTCGTTAAATTGCCTGGTGCTTTAAATGACAAGTATGTAGTGTAAAAAAAAGGTGGTGTAGATTTACACCACCTTAGTTTTCAGTTCGGTGCTGACTTCCTACTTTTTGCGAAAGCGTTCAGCTAATCACCTTATTTTGTGCTCTTTAGCAAAATAATTTTATCCTACCAGCAAATCCCCGCTCCGAATCTCCTTCTCTCCCGCCAGTCTCACAACCAGCATGCCTGCCGTTGCAAACCTTACCCAGTGTCTCGCATAGAGAATACCGCCATACTCTGCCACCAAGGGGGTGATATGGTCGGTCAGCGGATCGACAATCTCAGCGACCACTTCTCCTGGACGAATCAGTGCGCCCAGCGCTTTACGATGCAGAATCAGACCTGACACCGGCGAATGAATGTATTCACATCCCGCTAACGGCGTAGGTGGATTTTTCAGGGCAGGGGAGGCCGCCGCCGATCCTTCGCTGTGACGCTCTTTAATTACGCCCGTTTCTCCCGGTGCTTCAGCGAGGTCTGGCACGTTTAAACCAATCGGACCGTCATTGATTGCCACGATATCGTCACCGCCCGCGCTCGCCGGGACCAGCTCATCGCCGCCAATGACGGGCGCGGCCACTTCCACGGAAATTGAAGGTTCGCTGTAGCCGATATAGCCGCCTTCCTGCAGCGCCGAAATAATCGCATCCGCATCTTTCTCTGCCTGTTCAGGCGAAACATCACGCATGCCACGCAGCTCAAGCGTCACCGGTAGTAATCCGCGCGGCATCGGGTAATCTTTACCGAACCGTTCTGCCAGCGTCAGCCAGGGTTCACAGCAGGCTTCATCAAACGGCTCTCCGCCGGAGATCTGCGCCAGCAGCTGGACTTCACTGCCTAACCAGCGCGCCAGCGGCTCAATGTCCGGCCAGGCATGCGGCGTGGTATAGAGATGCGGCACGGCTTCCCAGTCACAGTGCAGGTCAATCATCAGGTCTGCCTGACTGGCCATCCGCATCAGCGTGTAGCGTTGCGCATCAAGCTCCGTTTTTGGCACGGTATCGCGATAGTGACGATCGATCGCCTCGCGGATCAGGCTCCGGTTCTGCGATTCACTCTGGGTCAGACTGTCAGCCAGCCCGGCCGCCAGCGTGTTGCCCAGTGACGGGAAACGACGGTTAAAATCCTGACCGGAGAGCGTATGGAAGCGCCCCAGGTGCGTGCCGTGCCAGTGCTGTCCAAGCGCCAGAGGATTGGCAACCGGAACCAGGGTAAAGGCGGCTTTGAGTTGTCCGGCTGACTCCAGCGCCTGTAGTCTTTGTTTCAGAAACCATGCTACCGCCATACCGGGCAGTTCGTCGCCATGCAGCGCAGCCTGGATATAAACCTGCCGCTCGTTGTCCGGAGCAAAATGGAAACTGATGATTTCACGCTGGGTGCCTAAAGAGGCGCTTAACAGTGGATGATGTTGTTGATGCATACCGTGTTAATGTCCTTTAATCGGCAAAGGACGACAGCGCGCCGTCCTGAAAAAGTTAAAGTATAGTTCTGGATCGCGATGAGGACGAAAAAGGGCGACCGCGAGATTATTGCTGGATAGAGATATCCGTAGCGAAGTAGCGCTTCTGAATCTGGTCAAACGTGCCGTTCTTTTTGATTTCGGCAAAGGCGCTATCCAGTGCGGTTTTTAGTTCGGTATCGCCTTTGCGCAGGCCTATTGCCGTGCCGGGGCCGATAATCGGATCCTGAATAATCGGGCCAGCCAGTTCAAAATCTTTACCCTGCGGATGCTTCAGGAAGCCAATGGCCGCCTGTGCCGCATCGGTGAAGACCGCATCCAGTCGGCCTGAAACCAGATCGCTTTCAACCTGTGCCTGATCGCCATAAGGCACCACGGTCACACCATGGGGCTGCCATTTCGCCAGTGCATAGCGCTCCTGTACCGTTCCCTGTTCCACGCCGACCGTTTTTCCTTTCAGGGATTCAACCGTCGGCAAGATGCCCGCGCCTTTACGGGCGATGAGCTGGGTATGGGTGTCATAGAGCGGCCGGGTGAAATCGATCTGTTTCAGGCGCTCTTCGGTAATCCCCATGTCAGAGAGAATGGCATCGAATTTACGCGCCTTCAGCGCCGGGATCATGCCGTCAAACTGGCTTTCGACCCAGACACATTTCGCCTGCATCTGCGTGCAGAGCGCATTGCCCAGATCAATATCAAAGCCAACCAGCTTGCCCTGTGGCGTTTTCGATTCAAACGGCGGATAGGTCGGATCGACTGCGAAACGCACCTGCTCGATTTTCGCCTGAGCGCTAAAAGCGCAGCCTGCCATAACCGCCACAGCCAGCGTCTGACGCAGGCGTTGAGTGAAAATGTTCATGATTTTGCTCTTATTCTGTCGTGATGAGTGATTATGCAGAGTATCGCCGGGCTGCCGGGATGGCAATTACTGCGTTATCTTCACCACGTCAGCCACGCAGAGCGACCGGTAATCTTCGGTGTTAAGAATCACTGAGCGCTCCAGCAGACCGGCGTTAAACGCGATCTCCGGATAACGTTCAAACAGCGCGGGGTCAACCACCAGTCTGAGGTCGGGATGAAAGCTGAACGGCGGGATCGCCCCGAATACGCAACCGGTCAGCAGATCGGTCTCCGCCGGACTGGCGAGTGAGGCGCGTCGTCCACCGACCGCTGCCGCGACTTTGCCCAGGTCCGCCTGCTGATCGGCTGGTAAAACCGCCAGCACATGCTGTTTAACGCCGTTGCCTTTCACATGACAGACCAGCGCTTTCGCGCCCTGGCCAATTTCGGTGCCGCGTATCGCCGCAACCGCTTCACATTTACCGGTCGCCTCATGCTCCATCAGGCGATAGCGTGCCTGGTGCTGGTCGAGCAGGGCGATTAATTTTTCATGGGTCGTCACGGTTCTCTCCCTGAGGTTTGAGTCGCCGTTATTGTGCGGGATAGGGGTGAGGATTGAGAAGGATTCTGCTCAGAATTAGCATCAAAACGAAATTCTGAGCAGCATATTGCACAATTACTTATGGCGGGCGCGCAGGTTGTTAATCACGGCGCTGAAGTCGAGATCCTGATCCTGTAACAACACCATCAGGTGATAAACCAGGTCTGAAGCTTCATTAGTCAGTTCATCCCGATCATTGACAGTCGCTGCCAGCGCGGTCTCAACCCCTTCTTCGCCCACTTTCTGCGCGATGCGCTTGGTGCCGCTGGCGTAGAGCCGTGCGGTATAAGAGCTTTCAGGATCGGCTGTTTTGCGCGATGCCAGTAGTTCTTCCAGCTGATAGAGGAAGGTCCACTCAGGTACAGCCGGTGAGAAGCAGCTGGTGGTGCCAAGATGGCAGGTCGGGCCAATCGGGTTCGCCAGCACCAGCAGCGTATCGTTGTCGCAGTCAGGCGTGATACTCACCACCTGCAGAAAGTTGCCTGAGGTCTCGCCTTTGGTCCACAGACGGTTTTTGGTGCGGGAGAAAAAGGTGACATTGCCTTCTGCCAGGGTTTTTTCCAGCGCCTCTGGGTTCATGTAGCCATGCATCAGCACTTCGCCTGAGACGTTGTGCTGAACGATGACCGGCATCATGCCCTGTGTTTTTTCCCAGTCGAGAAGGGCCAGTTGTTGTTCAGTTAGCACGCGCGAATCTCCACTCCGTTGTCGATCAGAAAGCTCTTCAGCTCACCAATATTAATAATCTGCTTATGAAATACCGAGGCGGCTAAAGCCCCATCGACGTTAGCCTCAGTAAACGCGTCGAGGAAGTGCTGCATGGTGCCTGCGCCGCCAGAGGCGATCAGGGGCACGTTGCAGACTTCACGCATTTTCTTCAACTGCACCAGGTCATAGCCGTTACGCACGCCATCCTGGTTCATCATGTTCAGCACGATTTCGCCTGCGCCCAGCTTCTGCACTTCCTGCACCCACTCCAGCGTTTCCCACTGCGTCACGCGGGTACGCGCTTCGTCACCGGTATACTGATTCACCTGATATTTGCCGCTGGCTTCGTCAAACCAGGTATCGATGCCGACCACAATACACTGCACACCAAAACGGTCCGCAAGGCGGGTGATGAGCGAGGGATCGGCCAGCGCCGGTGAGTTAATCGAAATCTTATCCGCACCAAACTCAAGAATACGCGCCGCGTCCTCCGGGGTTTTGATGCCGCCCGCCACGCAGAACGGAATATCGATCACTTCCGCAACGCGTGACACCCAGCTTTTGTCAACGACGCGGCCATCAGATGAGGCGGTGATATCATAGAACACCAGTTCGTCGGCACCTTCGGCGGCATAGCGCTGCGCCAGCGGTACGATGTCGCCGATGATCTCGTGATTGCGAAACTGTACGCCTTTGACTACCTGGCCGTCACGTACGTCCAGGCAGGGAATTATCCGTTTTGCCAGCATGCGATCGCCTCCGAAACTGTGAATTTATCTTCCAGCAGCGCACGTCCGACAATCACGCCCTGAACGCCGCTGCCGCGCAGTGCGGCAATATCATTGAGGTCGCCAATGCCTCCCGAGGACTGGAAAGCAATCGTCGGGAAACGCGCCGTCACTTCCTGATAGAGCGCAACATTGGAGCCGCTCAGGGTGCCGTCACGCGAAATGTCGGTGCACAGCACATGTTTCAGGCCCACCTGCTGAAAATCGGTAATAACCTCTTCCAGCGTCACGCCCGCCGCTTCCTGCCAGCCACTGATCGCCACTTCTTTGCGGTTACTGGCATCAATGCGGACATCTAACGCGAGCACAATCGCCTCGGCGCCAAACTCTGCAAACCACCGCTTTACCTCTTCAGGCTGCTTCACGGCGGTGGAACCGACCACCACACGACTTGCTCCTGCCTCCAGCAGCGCGTGCACATCGTCACGACTGCGAATACCGCCACCGACCTGCACCGTCACATCAACGCCGTCCAGCAGGGTTTTCAGCAGCGCAATCTGGCGTTTCGCCGGATCTTTCGCGCCGGTTAAATCCACCAGATGCAGCACAGTCGCGCCCTGGTTTACGTAATCCTGCAGACGTGGCAGCGGATCGCTGCCGTAATCGCGCTGCTGACCATAATCGCCCTGATGCAGACGAACCACTTTGCCGTCAATTAAATCTAACGCGGGGATAATCATTACATCTCCAGGAAGTTTTTCAGCAACTGCGCGCCCGCTTTGCCCGAGCGTTCCGGATGGAACTGGACGCCGAAGAAGTTATCTTTCTGTACCGCTGCGGTGAAAGCTTCACCGTAGTGACACTGGGCAATAGTGCTGGCATTGACCGGCATGGCATAGCTGTGGACGAAGTAGAAGTAGCAGCCTTCGTCGATGCCACGGAACAGATGATTGCCCGCCTGTGCGGTAATCTGGTTCCAGCCCATGTGCGGCAACGGCAGGCCGTGAGTGTCCATTAACGACACCGGCTCATCAATGATGCCCAGCGTCGGCACGCCGCCATTTTCATCGCTGCCGCGTCCCAGCAGCTGCATACCCAGACAGATTCCCAGCACGGGCTGGGTACAGGCTTTCACCAGGTCGATCAGGTCACGCTCTTCCAGCTGATTCATTGCCGCCTGCGCGGTGCCTACGCCCGGCAGAAACAGTTTGTCGGCGCGCAGCACCACATCGGGATCGCGGCTCACTTCCGGGGTATAGCCCAGACGTTCAATTGCCCACTTCACCGATGAAAGGTTGGCGCAACCGGTATCCATGATCACCACGTTCATCACAGCACTCCCTTCGAGCTCGGCAGGGTATTACCCTCAACGCGGATCGCCTGGCGCAGCGTACGTCCAAAGGCTTTAAACAGGCTTTCGACACGGTGATGGTCGTTCTTGCCTTTGGTTTTCAGATGCAGTGTGCTCATCATGGCGTAGGAGAGCGAGCTGAAGAAGTGCTCGACCATCTCCGTACTGAGGTCGCCCACGCGCTGATAGTTGAACTCTGCTTTAAACTCGATGTGCGGGCGGCCGGAGATATCCAGCGCGCAGCGCGCCAGACATTCGTCCATTGGCAGCACAAAGCCAAAACGGCCAATGCCGCGTTTGTCGCCCAGCGCTTTCAGCAGTGCTTCGCCCAGCGCCAGACCGGTATCTTCCACCGTGTGGTGATCGTCAATATAGAGATCGCCTTTCACTTCGATGTTCATGCGGAAGCCGCCGTGCACCGCAATCTGGTCCAGCATGTGGTCGAAGAAACCCACGCCGGTATTAATCTTGCTGCCGCCTTCGCGATCCAGCCACAGTTCAACGCGCACCTGCGTCTCTTTGGTGTTGCGCTGCACCAGCGCATGGCGGTCACGCTGGGTCAGACGCTGCTGGATGGTCTGCCAGTTCTCGCCGTCAGCGCCGTAGCGGATAGGCTGAATACCCATGTTCTCTGCCAGCTGAACATCGGTCAGGCGATCGCCAATCACGTAGCTGTTGGCGGTATCCAGCGCGCCTTCGGCCAGCCAGGCTTCCACCATTCTGGTTTTTGGTTTTCGGCAGTCGCAGTGATCATCCGGCATGTGCGGGCAGATCAGCACATCGTCAAACGCGATGCCCTGTGAGGTCAGAACCTGCATCATCAGATTGTGCGGGCCATCGAAATCGGCCTGCGGGAAACTTGAGGTGCCAAGACCATCCTGGTTGGTAATCATCACCAGGCGATAACCAGCGGCCTGCAGCGCCAGCAGCGCCGGGATAACGTCTGGCTCAAACGCCAGCTTATCCAGACGGTCCACCTGATAATCTTCAGGCGGCTCAGAGATTAACGTACCGTCGCGGTCAATAAAAAGGGTCTTCTGGCTCATGCTTGCTCCACAGAAAAGGCTTGCAGCGCGGCGATCACTCGTTCGCACTCTTCACGCGTGCCGATGGAGATGCGCAGGCATCCCGACAGGCCCGGATTTTTGTTCTGATCACGCAGGATAATGCCCTGATCCCATAAGGTTTTGAAGACTTTTGGTGAATCGGTAAAGCGCGCCAGTACATAGTTAGTCTCGCTGGGGAAAACCTGCTCAACGCAGGCCAGCTGAGCCAGTTCAGTCTGCAGCCAGCCGCGATTCGCATTCAGCTGTTCCACATGCTCACGCATCAGCGCAACGCCTTGCTCGCTCAGCGCCTGACCGGCCACATCGGCGACCGGTGTGGCCAGCGGGTAGGGTGCTATGACCTTCATCAGCAGATCGATTACTGGCGTGTTCGCCAGCGCAAAGCCACAGCGCAGGCCCGCCAGCGCAAAGGCTTTTGAAAGCGTACGCAGGATCACCAGATGCGGATAATCTTTCAGCCAGCCGGTCAGAGTCGCCTGCGGGCAGAACTCAATATAGGCCTCATCGGCTACCACCAGCGCTTTGCCAGCGGTCATCGACAGCAGCTGACGGATGTCGTCCTGGTTAATCAGATTGCCGGTCGGGTTGTTCGGGCTGCAGAGGTAAACGACTTTGACGCCATCCAGCTGCTCCGCGATAGCAGGCAGGTTCAGCTGCCAGTCGCTGAGCGCCGGGACGGTGCGGTATTCAATGCCAATGGTTTCGGCGCTGACGCTGTACATGCCATAGGTCGGAGGACAGAACAGAATCGCATCCTGGCCAGGCTCACAAAAGGCGCGCATGATCAGCTCGATGGCTTCATCTGCGCCACGGCTGACCAGTACCTGCTCCGGCGTTAAACCTGCGTAAGCCGCATAGCGCTCAATCACCAGCTTAGGCTGACATTCGGGATAGCGGTTCAGCGTCTGCTGCGACAGCTCAAACGGCACCGGCAGCGGAAACTCGTTGGCATTGAGCCAGACATCTCCGTTGCCACCCAGACGACGCGCCGACATATAGGGCGTCAGGGCGCGCACATTGGCGCGCGCCAGCTGCTCAATATCCTGACTCATGCTTGCTCCTTCAGTGCGGCAACGCGCAGGGTGACGGCATTTTTATGGGCATCCAGCTGCTCGGCGGCGGCCAGTGTTTCAATGGTGGCGGCCAGATTCAGGAAGCCCTGCGGCGTCAGCTCCTGCACCGTCATGCGTTTCTGGAAATCGGCCAGGCCCAGGCTGGAACAGGTCGAGGTATAACCATAGGTCGGTAACACGTGATTGGTGCCCGAGGCATAATCCCCTGCGGACTCCGGCGACCAGTCGCCTAAAAATACCGAACCGGCGCTGGTGATCGACTCCACCAGGTCACGCGGCTGACGGGTCTGCAGAATCAGGTGCTCCGGGCCGTAAACATTGGAAATCTCAACGCATTGCTCAAGATCGCGCGCCACGATCAGGCGGCTGCTCTCCAGCGCCTGACGCGCCGTGACCGCACGCGGCAACTGCGCCAGCTGCTGTTCAACGGCGACCGCGACCGCTTCAGCCAGCTTTAATGACGGCGTCAGCAGAATCACCTGCGAGTCAGGGCCATGTTCGGCCTGTGAGAGCAGATCAGACGCGACAAACGCGGGTGTGGCACCTTCATCAGCAATCACCAGCACTTCAGAAGGACCGGCTGGCATATCAATTGCCGCACCATCAAGGCGCTGACTCACCTGACGTTTTGCTTCTGTGACCCAGGCGTTGCCCGGCCCAAAAATCTTATCGACGCGCGGCACGGTTTCAGTGCCGAAGGCCAGCGCGGCGATAGCCTGCGCGCCACCGACCTGGAACACCTCTTCTACGCCACAAAGCTGCGCGGCATAGAGAATCTCATCGGCAATCGGCGGTGGTGAACAGAGCACCACGCGGCCACAACCAGCGATACGGGCAGGGGTCGCCAGCATCAGCACGGTAGAGAAGAGCGGGGCGGAACCACCGGGAATATAGAGCCCGACAGATTTCACCGGGCGAGTGATCTGCTGGCAGCGCACGCCGGGCTGTGTTTCCACATCCACCGGCGGCAGAATCTGCGCGTTGTGGAAGGTTTCGATATTCCTCACCGCGACGGCCATCGCCTGCTTCAGTTCGTCACTCAGACGTAAGCTGGCTTCTGTGATTTGCTGCGGCGTCACGCGCAGGTTTTCCACCTGCGCTTTGTCGAAGCGGGCGCTGAACTCGCGCAGAGCGTCATCGCCGTTCAGCTTTACCTGCTCCAGCACGTTGCGCACCGTTAGCGTGACGTTTTCAGAGGCGGCAATGGCGGGACGTAACAGCAGCGCCTGTTGCTGTTCGGGGGTGCACTGCTGCCACTCAATCGGGGTAGAAAAGGCCATGGCTTACTCCATCATCTTCTCAATAGGCAGCACCAGAATCGAACTGGCACCCAGTGCTTTCAGTTTTTCCATGGTTTCCCAGAACAGGGTTTCGCTGCTGACCATGTGCATTGCCACGCGGCTCACATCGCCTGCCAGCGGCAGAACGGTCGGGCGCTCAGCTCCGGGCAGCAGGCTAATGACTTCTTCCAGGCGCTCACTCGGCGCGTGCAGCATGATGTACTTCGACTCACGCGCTTTAATCACGCCCTGAATACGGGTCATCATCTTGTCGATCAGCTCCTGCTTGGCGGCAGGCATCTCGCCGTCACGCTGAATCAATACCGCTTTCGAACGATAGATCACTTCAACTTCACGCAGGCCGTTGGCTTCCAGGGTTGCACCGGTGGAGACCAGGTCACAGATGGCATCAGCCAGACCGGCGCGGGTCGCTACTTCTACGGAACCGTTCAGCAAACAGGTTTTGAAGCTGACGCCTTTCTTGTCGAGGTACTGTTTGAGCAGGTGCGGATAGGAGGTAGCGATACGGGATTTATCGAGGCATTCCGGGCCGGTGTACTCGGCGTCTGTCGCCATCGCCAGCGACAGACGGCAGCCGCCGAAATCCAGGCGGCGCAGCGTAAAGTAACGCGGATCTTCACCCTGGGCACGTCGCGAGAGCAGCTCTTCTTCCAGCACGTTCTCACCGATGATACCTAAATCGACCACGCCATCCATAACAAGGCCGGGGATATCGTCATCGCGCACACGCAGGATGTCGATCGGCATGTTCTCCGCAAACGCAATCAGGCGCTGTTGCTGAAGATTGATTTTAACGCCGCAGCGCGCCAGCAGTTCGCGTGAATCATCACTTAAACGGCCAGATTTCTGCATAGCTATGCGTAAACGGGTGTTATCTAACATGGTTCCTGTCCTCTTAATCCTGTCCTGAATGTGTGGTTACGCCAGCCCATAAAAAAACCCCCGGAAGACGATCTTCCGGGGGTTCTCTTGCGTTCACACCACTGGAAGATCTTGAAAGTCTTCCAGCACCAATCGCCTGAAAGACTAGTCAGGATGATGGTGGTGATGATGGTTGAACTGAACGCGTGTCATAATAATCTCGTCGATGAATGAGTATTCATTTGTGGGGTTTAACCTAGCGAAGATGGCTGCGCTTGGCAACACTTTTTTAAACGGGCGGTTCGGAAAGCGCTGAAACAGGTTGTTCTGGTTTGCAATCCGGGGGCAAACTACGGTGAAGTCAGGGTTGATGTTTCACGTCAGGAGTCAAAATGAAGAAGGTCGCGATAGTGGGACTGGGTTGGTTGGGCATGCCGCTGGCCACGGCGTTAACTGCGCGAGGCTGGCAGGTCACCGGCAGCAAAACCACGCCAGACGGTGTTGAAGCCGCACGCCGTTGTAGCATCGAGGCGTTCCAGCTGGAACTGACGCCGGAACTGCTGTGTGATGCTGCCGATATTGAGCCGCTGTTCAACGTTGATGCGCTGATTGTCACGCTGCCCGCCAGCCGCACTGCAGAAGGTGGCGAGGCCTATCTGCAGGCGGTGCAGAATGTGGTCGACACCGCGCTGGTTTACAAAGTGCCGCGCATCATCTTTACCAGTTCAACGTCGGTCTATGGCGGCAGTTCCGGGGTTAAGCGGGAAAACAGCCCGCTGACCGCAGAAACGGTAGCCGGAAAGACGCTGGTCAAACTGGAGAGCTGGTTGCACGATCTGCCGGGGACCAGCGTGGATATTGTGCGTCTGTCCGGTCTGGTCGGGCCAAAGCGCCATCCGGGACGCTTCCTGGCGGGTAAGCAGGATGTCGCGAATGGCTCGCAGGGCGTGAATCTGGTGCACCTGGATGATGTGGTCGAGGCGATTACGCTGCTGCTACAGTCGCCGAAAGGGGGCCGGGTTTACAACCTCAGTGCGCCGAAACACCCGACGCGTGACACTTTCTATCCTGCGGTTACGCGCCAGCTTGGTTTGCAGCCGCCGCAGTTCGCGCCAGAAGCAGTTAAAGACAGCGGCAAACTGATAGATGGATCCCGTATCTGTAGCGAACTCGGTTTTGAGTACCGCTATGACGATCCGGTGAAGATGCCGCTGGAATAACAGGCGGCTGATGTGATGGCGGGGGCAGGGTGCCCTCGCTGAATTGTGCCATCAATCTGCCACTCACATAGTTACAACATACTTTAAGAAACTAAGGACAGGGCAGACTGTGCCCGCAGACACGCCGATGCTAAGCAGGCCAGACAGTAAAGTCTGGCCCTCAGCTTCACACCCCCAATCGATCCCTCAGTGCGTACCACACCGCGCCCATGGCCGTCAGCGGCACCTTAAAGCGCCGCCCGCCGGGGAACGGCAGATGGGGCAGGCGGGCGAAGGCGTCAAATCGTTCGGCATCGCCGCGTAACACTTCGCTGATCAACTTCCCGGAAAGATGTGTGCTGGTCACGCCGTGACCGCTGTCGCCCTGCATAAAATAGACATTCTTTTCCAGCCGGCCAAACTGCGGCATGCGCGACAGTGTCAGCAGGAAATTGCCACTCCAGCTGAAGTCCAGTTTCACGTTCTGTAACTGTGGGAAAGTGCGGCGCAGCTTGGGGCGAATCAACGCTTCGATATCGGCTGGTTCTCTTGCGCCATAGACGACGCCACCGCCATACAGCAGCCGGTTGTCTGCGGTCAGACGGAAGTAATCCAGCAGATAGTTACAATCTTCCACACAGTAGTTATTCGGCATCAGCGACAACGCCTGGTCAGGCGTCAGCGGCTCTGTCGCCACAATCTGCGAACCGCACGGCATGCTTTTCCTGCTGAGGCGCGGCTCCAGTTGGGGTGACAGATAGGCGTTACCGGCGAAGATGACAAATTGCGCACTGACCTCACCCTGGGCGGTCTTCACCCGGTTAGGCGTGCCATAAACGACCTCTGTCGCTGCGGACTGTTCATAGATGCGCCCGCCATGTCGCCGGATTGCTTCTGCTTCACCCAGTGCCAGGTTCAGCGGATGCAGATGACCGCCACGCCGATCCAACAGTCCACCGACGTAGCGTTCGGTGGCGACTTCGCGGCGAATGGCGCGTTCGTCCAGCAGCTCCAGATTGTGATTCCCGTACTGCTGCCACAACGCTTTCTGTTTTTGCAGATGTGCCATCTGGCGCGCATTCAGGGCGGCAAACACGCCTCCAGGCCGGTAGTCGCACTCAATCGCATAACGCTTAATGCGATCGCGGATAATCTCAGCGCCTTCAAACATCATGCCGCCCAGCATGCGGGCGCTCTCTTTGCCGTAACGCTGCTCAATCACATCCACGTCGCGACTATAGGAGTTCACCACCTGACCACCGTTACGACCGCTGGCACCGAAGCCCACCCGCGCCGCTTCCAGTACGACCACGTCGTAGCCCACCTCGGTCAGATGGAGCGCCGCTGAAAGGCCGGTGAAACCGCCGCCAATAATACAGACGTCACACTGAATGCTCTCCTGTAAGGTCGGCCAGGGCGCATGCGGATTGGCTGTCGCTGTGTAATAACTCTCCACATAATTCATAACAATCTCCGGAAGCGCTTAAAAATTGGCTGGCGTGTGGGCACTGACAATGCGGCAGGGAATTTCAGCACTGTTGGTGAAGCTGTGCGGTAAGCCAGTATCAATCACATAGCTCTCACCGGCGGAGAGGTGAAACTGCTGTCCGTTGATGACCAGCGTAATTTCTCCTTCCAGCAGCGTGCCGGTCTCTTCCCCCGGATGACGCAGCTTCTCGCCGGTGCTGGCACCGGGTTGATAGGTTTCCAGCAGCATGCCCAGCGTGCGCTGCGCACGACCGTTGTCGATCAGTTTCAGCGAAACGCCCTGGCTACCAATCTCCAGCAGATCGCTGGCGCGGACAATTATTTTCGGCTCGGCATCCGCTTTGGGTTCCGAAAAGAATTCTGACAGCGACAGCCCATAAACTTTCAGCAGCTTCTGCAGCGTGCTGACCGCCGGGCTGACCTTATCCTGCTCAATGGTGCTGATGGCGCTGTGGGTCAGTCCGGCCAGTTCGGCAACGCGACGTTGCGACAGCCCCATCGTCTGCCGGATCTGCGCCAGCCGTCGTCCCGGTGCCAGCGTGGCATCACTCATCTGCTTTTCCCCTGTGATAGCGAATGGCGGCCTGAATAAAGCCGCTGAACAACGCCTGCGATCCCGCCGTGCTTTGCGGCTGCCACTCGGGATGCCACTGCACCGCCAGGGCGAAGGGATGATGACGCAGACTCACCGCCTCAATCAGGCCATCCGGCGCGCGCGCTTCAACGCGCAGTTGCGGGCCTGGCTCACGTACGCCCTGATGATGCAGTGAATTGACTCTTAGCGGGCTGTCGCTGTCCAGCAATGTCGCCAGCACGCCATCCGGTTCGATAGTGATTTGATGAGCCGGCGCATACTGCTGATCCAGTGGCAGCGTCTCATCTTCATGATGACGCTGAAACGGCGGCTGCCCGCTGACCTCCCTCCACAGTGCACCGCCATTGGCCACCACCAGCTCCTGCATTCCACGACAAATCCCGAACATCGGCATTTTGTGGCTGGTGGCCCAGGTGATCAGCTGAAAGGCGAGACGGTCACGTCCCGGATCGGCGTGCGGCTCTTCGCCCGTCTCGCCATAATGCCAGGGTTCGATATTGCTGGGGCTGCCGGTCAGCAGCAGGCCATCCAGAACAGCCATAGCATTTTCTAATAGATGAGGCGCATTCATCAGACTGTGGGGCAGGGCTAGCGGCACGCCGCCCGCAAGGACAACCGCATCGATATATTTGTTGTGCACCGTCTGAGTTAAATGCCCACCCAGATCGTTCTGGCACATCACTACGCCAATCAACGGCTTGTCAAAAATAATGCCCATCTCACGTCCTCGCATCACTGTTCGAAATATCTACCGAAAGGGCACGTCTGGCGGTTAAGTGTGCAATATTTTTTCAATCTAGCAATCTGCTGGTTGTTGTTCAAACAGATTTGTTACATTTGCACACTTTTTATGTTGGCGCTATGTTAGTGGTGTGGCTGTTATTTTGAGCATTACGCAAACCTAATAGGGGCGGGTGAGATCATGACTAACCTGGTAGAAGTAGAAGACTTTATGCTTCACAGTGAAGAGAAACGAACCAGCGCGTTCCAGCATGAGGTGAAAGCCTGGCTGGAGCGCCATCCTGAAACGCAGTATGTCGATATCCTGTTAAATGATTTAAATGGTGTGTTCCGCGGCAAGCGCATTCCGGTCTCTGCGCTGTCTAAGCTGGAAAAAGGGTGTTATTTCCCCGCCTCTGTGTTCGCCATGGATATTCTCGGCAACACGGTAGAAGAAGCGGGACTCGGCCAGTCACTGGGCGAACCCGATAATCTCTGCCTGCCCGTCTCCGGTACCTTAGTTCCCTCTGCTTCTGACCCTCAACACATTGCGCAACTGCTGTTAACTATGTGCAACCAAGATGGCACTCCCTTTGACGTTGAACCCCGAAATGTCCTTAACCGGCTGTGGCAACAGCTGCGTAACCGAGGTCTGTTCCCGGTGGTAGCGGTAGAGCTGGAGTTCTATCTGGTGGACAAAAAGCGCGATGCTGAAGGCTTTATCCAGCCGCCGTGTTCGCCCGGCAGTGACGAACGCAATATGCAGAGCCAGGTTTATTCGGTGGATAACCTCGATCACTTCGCCGATGTGCTGCGCGACATCGACGATCTGGCGCGTCAGCAGGGCATCCCGGCCGATGGCGCGCTGGCGGAAGCCTCGCCCGGACAGTTTGAAATTAACCTGCATCATACCCGCGACGTGCTGCGCGCCTGCGACCACGCGGTGCAACTGAAGCGCCTGATTCGTCAGGTGGCGGAAAATCACGGCATGACCGCCACGTTTATGGCGAAGCCGTATGAGGAGTACGCGGGCAGCGGTATGCATGTGCATATCAGCATGCTGGATGCCGCCGATCACAACGCCTTCGCCTGTGATGACGGCAGCGATTCGCCGCTGATGAAACGCGCGCTGGCCGGCATGATCGACCTGATGCCAGCTTCGATGGCGCTGCTGGCACCCAATGTGAATGCCTATCGCCGCTTTGTCCCGGAGGCCTATGTGCCGTTACAGGCTTCGTGGGGCCATAACAACCGGACCGTTGCACTGCGCGTACCCTGCGGTGATATCGACAATCACCGTATTGAGTATCGCGTGGCGGGTGCTGACGCCAACCCTTATCTGGTGGTGTCGGCTATCCTGGCCGGGATGCTGCACGGGCTGGATACCCAATTGCCGTTACCGCATCCGGTCACCGGCAACGGTCACCATGCCGAAGGTCTTGCACTGCCGATTCGTCAGAGCGATGCGTTGTATGAATTTGACAGCAGCTATCCGTTACAGAAGTTACTGGGCGAACGTTTTGCCATGGTCTGGCACAGCTGCAAACATTATGAACTGATGCAGTTTGAACGGCTGATTACGTCTACGGAAATCGACTGGATGCTGAAAAACGCCTGAAACGCCGGTTTACCGGCAATTCCGTGCGCTTTTTTTGCATAACATGCCCGGATGGCTTGTATTTCTGCCATGGCTTAGGGCAAAATACGCGGCCTGCAAAATCAGATGATAACCGACGCTTCACGCGCCGGTTATTTTTTTGCATCCAGTTTTATGAGAGCGTTTTTTGCTGACTTAACCGAGGCCGGGCACGCACCCGGATAGATAAACACTGAAAACACGCGTAAGCGTGAGATTGAGGATTAAAAGATGGGGATGTTTTTCACTCTGCCAGCTAACGCTGGTACGCGTTTTCGTGATGACTACGGCGCCGCGTTAACCGCTAACCTTACTCCCTGTCGCTTAATGCGCAGTTGTCCTGTGACCCAGCCCAGCCAGGTTGTCGCACATGGGGGACTGAAGCATGTCGCTTAATACCTCCGCCGCACCGCAGCGTGCGCAACTTAAAAAAACACTCACGTTACTTCCGGTCGTCATGATGGGCTTAGCCTACATGCAGCCTATGACCCTGTTCGATACCTTTGGCATCGTTTCCGGGCTGACCGAGGGTCACGTCGCCACCGCTTATGCTTTCGCGCTGATTGCGATTCTGTTCACTGCCGTGAGTTACGGTAAGCTGGTACGCCGCTTCCCCTCTGCGGGCTCCGCTTATACCTACGCTCAGAAGGCGATCAGTCCGCACGTCGGCTTTATGGTCGGCTGGTCATCTCTGCTGGACTATCTGTTCATGCCGATGATCAACATCCTGCTGGCTAAAAACTATTTCGAATCGCTGGTGCCGGGCATCCCGTCGTGGATTTTCGTGGTGTTGCTGGTCGGATTTATGACGCTCTCTAACCTTAAGGGCATCAAAACCGTCGCCAACTTTAACAGTGTGATTGTGGTGCTGCAGGTGGTTGTCATGGTCGGGATTACCGCGATGGTGATCTACGGTGTGGCAAGCGGCGTGGGTTCCGGCACGCTGGTGAGCAGCCGTCCGTTCTGGTCTGAGAATGCGCATGTGGTGCCGATGATTACCGGTGCGACGATACTCTGCTTCTCGTTCCTCGGCTTTGATGGCATCAGTTCGCTGTCGGAAGAGACCAAAGATGCAGAGCGCACGATCCCGCGCGCCATTTTCCTGACTGCCCTGATTGGTGGTGTGATCTTTATCGCTGCGTCTTACTTCCTGCAGCTTTATTTCCCGGATATCACCCGCTTCCAGCATCCGGACTCCTCACAGCCTGAAATCATGCTGTTTGTCGCCGGTAAAGCGTTGCAGGTCGGCATCCTGATCTTCTCGGTGGTCACGGTGCTGGCATCCGGTATGGCAGCGCACGCTGGCGTATCGCGTCTGATGTATGTGATGGGCCGTGATGGCGTGTTCCCGGAGCGTTTCTTCGGTTACATCCATCCAAAATGGCGTACTCCGTCACTCAACGTGCTGCTGGTCGGTGCGATTGCGCTGATGGCGATTAACTTTGACCTGGTAACGGCTACTGCGCTGATTAACTTTGGTGCGCTGGTGGCGTTTACCTTCGTTAACCTGTCGGTGATCGCCCAGTTCTGGGTCCGTGAGAAGCGTAACCGCACGCTGAAAGATCACGTTCAGTATCTGCTGTTGCCATTGCTGGGTGCACTGACGGTCGGTGCGCTGTGGGTAAACCTGGAAGAAAGTTCTATGGAGCTGGGCCTGATCTGGGCCGCCATCGGGATTATCTACCTGGCATTTGTGACCCGCAGCTTCCGTAATCCGGTGCCGCAGTTCAGCGAAGAAGTTTAATCGCGCTAACGTTGCCGCCCTCCCGCAAGATCGGAAAGGCGGCAACGTTTTAACTGGCCAGCACCAGTTCCCAGCTACCCGCACCTAACCACTCCCGGCCTGCATCACTCATCTTTTTGTCGGTTACAACCACATCAAACCTCTCCAGCGGCAACGCCAGAAATGTCGCAATCCTGTTGTACTTCGAACTGTCACTCAGTAGTACCCGCTTACTGCTCACCTCACTCACCGCCTGCTTCACCATCACTTTATCTTCATCCGGTGTAAACAAGCCTCGCGGCCCCCAGCAGGAGGCCGATATAAAGGCAATATCAATGGCGAGATGACGCAGGCTGCGTGCCGCCGACTCCCCGACACAGGAGCGGTTCTCCCGGCATACGGTGCCGCCTGTGTGGATAACACGGCACTGACTCGCCTCCATCAGCAGATTCGCCACCATAAAATCGTTGGTCACCACCAGCAAATCATCGCGATCTACCAACTCTCTTGCCAGCGCTAACGTCGTGGTTCCGGCATCCAGATAAATGCAGCTGTTACGCGGAATGTGCCGGGCGGCAGTGCGGCCAATGGCGCGTTTTTCATCATTGTAGAGGGCGCTTTTCGTCAGATGCGACGGTTCAGCCGCTAGCCGGTCAGCAGAGCGCACGCCGCCGGAAACCGATAACACGGCACCTTGCTCCTCCAGCTTCTGCACATCACGGCGTATGGTCATGTGTGACACGCCCAGCCGCTCTGTGAGTTCTGCGATGCTCACCACGCCACGCTCGGCGACCAGCGCCAGAATCTGTTGATGACGTTCAACCGGAATCATATCTGCTCCCTGATAATTATCATTTTTTCACATTATAAAGGATCTGCCGGTTAACCAGAACAAAAAACAACAGCAGATACCCCGGCGGCAACGGTTTTTTCAGTGGTGAAGCGCAGTGATAGCTGAAAATATGGCGATGTTAAAAATTGTTCTATTTAACATCGGGGATGTTTTTTTGTGAGGAGAGACACATTTTTAACGGCAGGAAGCTGGCAGGATTAACAGTAACAAACAAATAATCACTTAATTTAACAGTGGAGGCGTAACGTGCCAGCTGAAAACATCTGTGTCATCGGGTTAGGTTCTATGGGTATGGGCGCCGCGAAATCCTGTCTGCGCGCCGGGCTCAATACCTGGGGTGTCGATTTGAATCCCGCCGCGCTGGAGAGTTTACGCCAGGCTGGCGCGCGTGATGCGCAGTCATCCGCCTCAGGGTTTGCAGACCAGCTCGATGCCGTTTTGCTGCTGGTGGTCAATGCGCAGCAGGTGAACGCCATTCTGTTCGGTGAAGAAGGCCTGGCTGCAAAACTGCGCCCAGGCACGGTGGTCATGGTCTCATCCACGCTGTCTGCGCAGGATGCGCAGCAGATTGAACAGCGGCTCGCCGAACACCAGCTGCTGATGCTGGATGCCCCGGTTTCCGGCGGTGCTGCCAAAGCGGCCAGCGGTGAGATGACAGTGATGGCCTCAGGCAGTGACGCGGTCTTTGCACAACTGCAACCGGTGCTGGATGCCGTCGCGGCCAAAGTGTATCGCGTGGGCAGTGAGATCGGCCTGGGTTCCACCGTCAAAATTATTCATCAGCTGCTGGCGGGTGTTCACATCGCGGTGGGCGCTGAAGCGATGGCGCTGGCGGCGCGGGCTGGTATCCCGCTGGAAACCATGTATGAAGTGGTCACCAATGCGGCGGGCAATTCGTGGATGTTCGAAAACCGCATGCGGCATGTGGTAGACGGCGACTACAGCCCGAAATCGGCGGTCGATATCTTTGTGAAAGACCTCAACCTGGTGGCCGATACCGCGAAGTCGCTGCACTTCCCGCTGCCGCTGGCCTCGACTGCCCTTAACATGTTCACCGAAGCCAGCAACGCCGGTTATGGCCGTGAAGATGACAGTGCCGTGATTAAGATCTTCAGCGGCATCACGCTGCCTCAGGCCGGGGAGAAACTCTGATGCGTCTTGGTGTCATAGCGGACGATTTTACCGGTGCGACTGACATCGCCAGTTTTCTGGTGCAGAACGGGCTGACCACCATTCAGTTCAACGGCATTCCTGACAGCGAGGAAATCACAGAGGCGCAGGCGATTGTGGTCAGCCTGAAGAGCCGCTCCTGTCCTGCAGACCAGGCGGTTGCTCAGTCGCTGGCTGCGCTGGCATGGCTGCAGAAGCAGGGCTGTGAGCGCTTCTACTTCAAATATTGTTCCACCTTCGACAGCAGCGCGCAGGGCAATATCGGTCCGGTAACCGACGCCCTGCTGCAGGCGCTGGGTGAAACGCAGACGGTGATCTGTCCGGCGCTGCCGGTGAATGGCCGCACTGTTTATCAGGGCTACCTGTTTGTCGGCGATCAGCTGCTGTCAGAGTCTGGTATGCGGCATCACCCGGTCACACCGATGCACGACAGCAACCTGCTGCGGCTGATGACATCACAGGCGAGGGGCAAAGCCGGACTGATCGCGGCGGCACAGGTCGATCAGGGCGCTGAGTCAGTTCGGCAGGCGCTGGGTCAGCTGGCGGCGCAGGGGATCAACTACGTCGTGACCGACGCCCTGCATCAGGAACATCTGTTAACGCTGGGCGCGGCGCTGAGCGAGATGCGGCTGGTTACCGGCGGTTCCGGGCTGGCCATCGGTCTGGCACGGCAGTGGGCGACGGCTGAGAGTGATGCAAAAGCGGAGCAGGCAGGCCGTCCGCAGGGCGATCGCGCCGTGGTGCTTTCCGGTTCCTGTTCACAGATGACCAATCGTCAGGTCGCCGCGTACCGCCAGCTGGCACCGGCCTGCGAAGTTGAGACTGAACGCTGTCTGGAAGACGCCGGGGCTTATGCCCGGCAGTTATGCGACTGGGTGGAAGCGAACAGCGATCAGGCGCTGGCACCCCTGCTTTTTGCCACCGCTGACGCGCAACACTTGCAGGCGATTCAACAGCGCTATGGTGCGGAGCGCAGCAGTGAAGCCGTTGAGCAGCTGTTCGCCATGGTCACCCGTGAGCTGAAGGAGCGGGGCTGGCAGCGCTTTATTGTGGCGGGCGGGGAGACCTCCGGCGTGGTCGCGCAGAGCCTGGGTGTGACGGCCTTTCACATCGGTCCGACGATTTCGCCCGGCGTGCCCTGGGTGCGCGACATTCATCAGCCGCTCTCTCTGGCACTGAAATCGGGCAATTTTGGCGATGAAGATTTCTTCCGCCGCGCGCAAACGGAGTTTACTGATGTCTGAATCTTTCTCTTTAACGGAACAGCAGGCGCGTGACGAGATGGTGCGTCTTGGCGCATCGTTTTTTCAGCGCGGCTATGCCACCGGCTCGGCGGGCAACCTCTCAATGTTGCTGGAGGATGGCAATCTGCTGGCGACACCCACCGGTTCATGCCTGGGTGAATTGCAGGGTGACCGGCTGGCAAAAGTCACGCCTGACGGCGAATGGCTCTCCGGTGATAAACCCTCCAAAGAGATTGCGTTTCACCGCGCGCTCTATCTGAATAATCCCGACTGCAGGGCGGTGGTGCATCTGCATAGCCACTACCTGACGGCGCTCTCCTGCTTACAGGGGCTGGACACGGACAACTGCATTCGTCCGTTTACTCCCTATGTGGTGATGCGTGTCGGTGATGTGCCGGTCGTGCCTTACTACAAGCCGGGTGATGGGCGACTGGCCGAGGATCTGGCGGCGCTGGCTCCACGTTATCGTGCCTTTCTGCTGGCGAATCATGGCCCGGTGGTGGTGGGGAAATCGTTGCAGGAAGCGGCAGACAATACTGAAGAGCTGGAAGAGACCGCCCGGCTCATCTTTACCTTAGGCGACCGCCCGATCCGTTATCTCAATGATGCCGAAGTGGCAGAATTAAGGAGCCGATAATGCCGAAGTTTGCTGCTAACCTTTCGACGCAATTTACTGAATTGCCGTTTGCTGAACGCTTCGCTGCAGCGGCGGAAGCCGGTTTCACCGCCGTCGAATTTCTGTTTCCTTATGACTATCCCGCCACGCAGATCAAGCAGTGGCTCGATGATAACCAGCTGCAACTGGTGCTGTTCAATACCGCACCCGGCAACGTCGCAGCGGGTGAGTGGGGCGTTTCGGCCATCCCCGGACGGGAAGCGGAAGCAAAGGCGGATATCGATCGCGCCCTGAGCTATGCGCTGGCGCTGAACTGCCCGCAGGTGCACATCATGGCGGCGACGGTGCCGCCCGACGCTGATCGTCAGCGCTACGTTGAGACCTTTATCAGCAATATGCGTTATGCCGCTGAGCGCTTTGCGCCGCACGGCATCATCCTGCTGATTGAGGCGCTTAATCCCACAACCAAACCCAACTATCTTTATGCCAGCCAGTATCAGACGCTGGAGATGGTCGAACAGATCGATCGACCCAATGTCTTCACTCAGCTCGACCTGTTCCATGCGCAACGGGTGGATGGCAACCTCAGCCATCTGATTCGCCACTATGCCGGACGCTATCGGCACGTGCAGATTGCTTCGGCACCGGATCGTCATGAACCGGATGAGGGTGAAATCAACTACCCCTATCTCTATTCACTGCTGGATGAGGTCGGCTATTCCGGCTGGGTGGGCTGCGAATATATCCCGCGCGGCAGCACTACCGCTGGTCTTGGCTGGTTTGCGCCTTGGGCGAGAAAAACCTGATTTAACGGGCTAAAAAAACCGGTGTTTCGGCACCGGTTGAGATTTTTTCGTCCTTTTTCTGACCCTGCACCTGTTTATTATGTACGCCGATACTCAAAAAAATATAACAATTTCTGAGGTTTACTATGTCCACCGCACTGCTGTTAGCCATAGCGACCGCCAGCATCGTGATCCTGCTGCTGCTGGTCATCAAAGCCAAAGTTCATCCCTTTGTCGCCCTGTTAATTGTCAGTCTGCTGGTGGCTATCGCGACCGGCATTCCGGCTGAAAAAATCATGGAAACCATTATCACCGGGATGGGCGGCCTGCTCGGTCACATCACCATCATCATCGTGCTTGGTGCCATGCTCGGGGCGATTATTGAAGCCTCGGGCGGCGCTGAATCGCTGGCGCAACGCTTCAGTAAAACGCTGGGGCTGAAGCGTACCGTTGCGGCATTGACCATGGCGGCCTTTATCCTCGGCATCCCGGTATTTTTTGAAGTTGGCTTTATCATTGTTATTCCGCTGATTTATGGCTTTACCAAAGTGGCGCGGGTCTCGCCGCTGAAGTTTGGCCTGCCGATGGCGGGCGTGATGCTGACAGTGCACGTGGCGCTGCCGACCCATCCGGGCGCAGCGGCGGCAGCCGGGATCCTGCACACCGACATGGGATGGCTGATGATACTGGGGATCGCGATTTCCGTGCCGGTCGGGATCATCGGCTATTACGTGGCGAAAGTCATGAATCGTCACCATTACCATCTTTCAGTGGAGGTGCTGGAACAGTTGCAGATGGCGAAGCCGGAGGGACAGGAAAAGAAAAATGAACCGGCCCCGCCGGGCGCGCTGACCATCAGCGGTCTGATTGTGGTTCCGATTGTATTGATCGTGCTGGGAACGCTGTCCCACACACTGCTGGCTGAAGGAAGCCTGCTGCGTAACGTCATGACCGTGATTGGCACGCCGCCGATTGCCCTGTTGATTGCTTTAGGTCTGGCGGCCTGGCTGCTGGGCGTGCGGCGTGGCTGGAGCAAAGATAAGCTGGAAGATCTGACCGGCCGGGCCATTCCCACCTCAGCCAGCGTGATTCTGGTGGCCGGGGCTGGCGGGGCATTCGGCAAAGTACTGGTGGAGTCGGGCGTGGGTAAAGCGCTGGCGGTCACGCTCGAAACGCTGCATCTGCCGCTGGTGCCAGCGGCATTTATCCTGTCGCTGGCGCTGCGTGCATCACAGGGTTCCGCCACGGTGGCGATCCTGACCACCAGCGGTTTGCTGACCCAGGCGGTGACCGGCGTGACGGATATGCAAAGGGTACTGGTCACCCTGGCGGCCTGTTTTGGTGGTCTGGGATTGTCGCATGTCAATGATGCAGGATTCTGGGTAGTGACCCGTTATCTGGGACTTTCGGTGGCCGACGGTTTACGCACCTGGACGGTGCTGACAACCCTAATGGGGCTGAGCGGTTTTGCGCTGACCTGGCTGGCGTGGACCGTGCTCTGATTAAGCAGCATCAGAAAGTCTGACCCGGCAGGCGATACCGGGTCAGACTCTTAGTGCTTCAGGAGACCAGCTCCTGGGCATACAGATAAAGCGCTTTAAGCTGTGCGAGTTTTTCTGCATCCGCTTCATGCAGATTCGCCAGACCTTCCAGTTCCTGCATAAACGCCTGCACCCGATCGGCATTAAGCACGTCACGACGATGCTGCAACCAGCGTTGCTGCTCGGCATCATCCAGCGTGCCGGGGAAGTTACGCGCCCGGTAGCGGAACAGCAGTTTCGCTACCCGCGCACTCTCAAAGCTCAGGTCCAGCGCAGGCAGATTCGCGGGCGCGGTCTGGCGGATAATATTCATCCCCGCCCGATCGGCATCACTGAAGAAGCCATCATAGAGTTGCGTGTCCACATCATCTGACGGCGTAAACGGCTCCGCTTCGGCAAATAGCGTGACCAGTTTTTCCCGCACGTCGGGCTGCTGACGCAGCAGCGCCAGATTCGCCAGGCAGTGCTGACGATCAATATTCAGCCGGGCCGCATCTTCCGGGCGCAGCGTACTGGCAGGGGCCAGCACTGGACACTTATTGATATGCACCAGTTTAACCGGCACCGGTGGCATATCGCCGAGATCGTTTTTCGGCGTGTAAAGACGCTCACGCAGCGTGTCGGCATCCAGTTGCAGCAGCGGCGACATATCCCCCGCCAGATCGACCACGATCAGCGCATTGCGGTTATCGGGATGCCACGCAAGCGGTACGATCCAGCTGGTGTTACCGCGTGCAGCGCCGAACATGCCGGAGACATGGACCAGCGGTTTCATCTGCGGGATGTCGATCAGGTTTATCAGCTTGTTTTTGTTACGATGGGTAAACAAAAACTCAAACAGTTTCGGCTGCTTCTCTTTTACCAGTTTCGCCATCGCCAGCGTGGCGTAAACATCGGACATCGCATCGTGCGCATTTTCATGGGACACGCCGTTCGCTTTGGTCAGATGCTCCAGCCGGAAGCTGGGAAAGCCTTCTTCATTTTCCGGCCAGTTGATCCCTTCGGGCCGCAATGCATAGCAGGCACGCATCACGTCGAGCAGGTCCCAGCGTGAGTTGCCGTTTTGCCAGGCCCAGCCGTAAGGGTCATAAAAGTTGCGATAGAAGATATTGCGCGTCACTTCATCATCGAAACGCACGTTGTTGTAGCCCACCACACAGGTTTGCTCTTTGGTGAACAGCGCATGGATCCGTTCAGCGAACTCTGCTTCGATCACGCCGCGACTCATCGCTATCTGCGGGGTAATGCCGGTAATCATCACCGCTTCGGGCTGTGGCAGATAGTCATCAGGCGGACGGCAGTAGAATACTTCGGGTTCGCCGACCGGATTAAACTCACTGTCGGTGCGCAGGCCGGCAAACTGGGCTGGCCGATCACGAGAGGGGCTGGTGCCGAAGGTCTCGTAATCGTGGAAGAGGAAAGTGGGCTGTACGCGGTCGTTATTCAAATTTCATATCCGTTCATTGCGTTCACTGACTTAATGAACAGAAAGCGATAAAACGGCTTTCTGTTCGCTCTGTATCCCTGTGCGCAGGCAGAATTTAGCTCTGATCATTATGTCTGATGCGTGCTGACTGCGGGTTCAGCCGTACAGAGCCATTATAGCGGTTCCGGACAGCGGCTGACGCCATCCCTGTATGGTAAACCATATTCCGGTACGTCTGAAACTTCTGATGCTGGTGGGCTGGGCGTGCGTATTCGGCACCCGTGCGCGGGCTTTACCTTCGTATTGTTTGCGCCGTAGATGGGGGTTACTGGTCAATGTCTTTACCAGCGCAATTCTGGCCAATGTTTTGCCGCTGCAGGCATACATTGTGCATTGAACCAAAATCCTGACGGTTCGCGCTCCAGTCCAGATTTAACGCGTTAGTGATGAGCGGTTGACCAATAAATACTGAGGTCAAAATAGGCGTAATCTGCCTGAAAGGATTATATTTGACTCTCTTTGAATAGAAGTGGCTAAAGGAATTAGATTAGAAGAACAAGCCTTCGTGGCAGCATGTAATATTATGGGTGAGTCTGTCTGGAAAATTATGCCAATCGGAGAATTAGTTAAACTGGAGATAATTGCTAAATTTATTCTGACGCTTTCAGTGCATCGCGATCATCTGGCGGCCAGCATCGCTCTTTACGTACTGCTGCAGCTGTAAAAACTCCACAACGATACAGGCTCATTACCGCGCCAATTTCAGTAGACGGCAAGTTCTTCCGCAAGGACGCAATGCTACTTTCATATTTCGCCCCGCGTTAAAAAACACTATATAGAATAATTAATTCAGGTTAATATTGCCCTGAGCACTGGGGCATGAAAGAGAGAGACGTTATGGATAATGTGGACTTAAGCAAACTTAGTGAAAATGAACGGGTTTATATTGAACGTCTGTCAGAAGGTGAGGGCTTGACTATATCTGAAACTTTAAAACGCCTCCTCAGGGTTTTTAAGGGCGTTCTGATATTCATTCTTCTTTTGGCCGCAGTTGGAATCTATGAGTTTGTCCGTTCCGAAAATGGTAGCTTTTACACATATCTTTCAATTTACTTTTTTACGGTGATGGTTTTTTGTTATATGGCCCCAGTGAGGCTGGGGGCCAAAGTATTTTATTACAGGCTAATATAATTATTATTTTTGGTCATAAATATTCTTCAGAGTCATCGCATCCCCTAGCGCCTCCAGAGCTAATGAAGGCGCTCCGACTGTTTTTACATTCCTGATAAAATTTGATGGCAGATAGCGATAAAGTCGCCATGCGTCTGGTTTAAGAACCATCCTTGCTAAACCATATCCTGAAAGGGATAAGTCAGCGATACTGTAAGCAATGCGGCCTACAGTAGGGCTGAAACCGAGGAATTCGGTAGTTGCTGCATAGCCGCCACGTAAGAAACCCTCTGTATCGCTGCGATTCTCACTTATGTTTATATAGCTTTCGTATATATTGTTGATTCCATGCGAGACTATCATTGCTCCCGCAAAAGTACCTATTAAATTTCCGCTGAACAATGACGCGATCCCTATAGTTGCCCCTGCTATAATTTGTGCGGAGCCAATAATTACGCCAACGGCATTGAAAACATAACCCCATCCGTCAAGATGATTAGTTACCAGTTGAGCAGAGACAACTATTTTAGCTGCGCCTGTCCAGAGAGCAGCATCCTGCTGATGAAGGGATTTTTTTTCTTCCTGTAAATTATACAGACAAAGCTTGCATTCACGTTCATCAGTTGCTTTCTTAATTCCCTTAATCTGCGCCTCGATAAAACGTTCTACTTCGTTATTAAAATTAATGTGAGATATAAGATTCTTAAGGTGCTGAGAGGAGAGTCTGCGTGCAGTCATCCTCAGATAGTGATCAGCGTCATTTGCCTGAAGCAGGTAATAACTGTTAAATCTTTTCTTGTCCAGATAGTTATCCATAACATCAACTCCTATAAGTCACCGTGATTTAGTGCCGTCTACGTTTTACTACAAAGTAAAGAGTCGCCAAAATTAAAAATTATCGAATTTGTATAAACTGGCGTATTCAGGTCAGATAGTGGGATAATGATACGTTTACGCCACTAATGAATTTTTAAAACCTCGTTAAGGCGGGGCTTTATTGTTTTATGCCCTTTTCAAATTTACAAGCGGTCTGATCCCGTATGCAGAACGCAACTGTAAATGCTATCGGTATACTACGGACTCATAATCCAGTCCGTGCAGAAGCAGAGGCGGCAAACCCTGTACGGTAGTATTTACGTTGTGGTGAATGCGCATGTTACTCTCCGGTCCTTCCATGACATAAAACCTGCTCTTCATCTTCTCTTACGCCGCCAGCTGACGACGGTAAGCCGACAACCACGCTTATCTGAGACCAGCCCGGTTCATACTTTTTTTCAATTTATTCAAACCTTCCCAACGCTTTTGCCGTAAAACGTGCGGCTGTTTCCGTTTCGTTTTTAGAAATTTTCTCTCCCGTGCAATTAAGGATGAAGTGTTGAAAAGGCGTCTGCTGTTCACCGTTACCGTTACTGTTTTCTGGGCCTCGCTGGCACAGGCTGATGCGATCCCCTTTCCTGTGACGCCTCCGGCGATTGATGCCGCTTCCTGGGTGCTGATGGATGCCACCACCGGGCAGGTGCTGACTGCGGGCAATCCCGATGAACGCCGTAACCCCGCAAGTCTGACCAAACTGATGACGGGTTATGTGGTCGATCGCGCCATCGACCAGAAAAAAATCAGCCGTGACGACATGGTCACGGTCGGAAAAGATGCCTGGGGGGCAGGTAATCCGGTGTTCAAAGGCTCCTCGCTGATGTTCCTGAAGCCAGGCGATAAGCTGAGCGTCCGGGATTTAAGCCGTGGCGTCATCATCGATTCCGGTAACGACGCCTGCGTTGCGCTGGCTGATTATGTGGCGGGCAGCGAAGCGAACTTCGTCGGCATGATGAATCACTACGTTGAGAAACTCGGCCTGCAGAACACCCATTTTGAAACCGTGCATGGCCTGGATGCGCCGGGTCAGTTCTCCAGCGCGCTGGATATGGCGAAGCTGTCACGCGCCATTATTGACGGTGAGCCTGACTTTTATGCCATGTACAGTGAAAAGACCCTGACCTGGAACGGCATCACTCAGAACAACCGCAATGGTCTGCTGTGGGACAATAATCTCCACGTTGATGGGCTGAAAACCGGTCACACTGAGACCGCAGGCTTCAACATCATCGCCTCGAATGTGGTGGGCAAGCATCGCCTGATCGCCGTCGTCATGGGCGGTAAAAGCCCGAAAGGCCGCGAAGAGCAGGCGCGTAAACTGCTGGTCTGGGGCCAGAACACCTTTGATACCGTTCAGCTGTTCCATGCCGGTAAGAAAATTGGCAGCGAAAACGTCTGGTACGGCAATCCTCATGAGGTGGATGTGGGTACCGCAGAAGATGTTTATCTGTCGCTGCCGCGCTGTGAAGTGCAGAACGTGAAAGCGAAGTACGTGATCGATCGCAAAGATCTGGAAGCCCCGCTGAAAGCCAATGAGGTCATCGGTGAGATTCAGGTGATGGATAAAGATCAGCAGATTGCCCATTATCCGCTGGTGGCGCTGAGTGCGGTTGAACCCGCAGGTGTTATTACCCGCCTGACGGATTATCTCAAGCAGAAGTTCTGATTAGCCGATTGTCAGCACTAAAACGGGTAGCCTGCGGGCTGCCCGTTTTCACGTTGATGCCCTGTGACTGCGTGTCGATAAAAGTTACAAATCCGTGGTCAGTTGTTTTTAACTTCCGGGCAGGTATGTGAGACGGATGTTGATAATTGTAAGCGAACGTCAAAACTGTTTGAAATATCCCGCCCGCGCTAAGCCTGAGCCGGGTTCAGGGTTAAGATAGCCTCATTATGTTCCCGCAACCGGAAAGTCACTTTGCGTCCTGATAAGCCCATATCAAAACTTGAGTTCTGGTTTTATCGCCATTACCGCTCCGTCCACGGCGTGCGCATCGCCATCGCCTTCATACTCTGCTTTATCTTTGTCCGGGCGACCGATATCCCGGAAGGCACCTGGCCGCTGATTACGCTGGTGGTGGTGATGGGGCCGATCTCCACCTGGGGGAATGTCTTTCCGCGCGCGCTGCAACGCATCAGCGGCACGGTGGCGGGATCAATTTCCGGTCTGATTGCCCTGAAGCTGGAGTTGATCTCGATGCCGATAATGCTGCTCTGGTGCGGCATCATCATGGTGATCAGCGGCTACCTGACCCTGGGCAAACATCCCTACATGGCGCTGTTGATCGGGATTACACTGAGCGTCGTGGTGGGTGCGCCAACCGGCGATTTCACCATGGCACTCTGGCGCGGCGGTGATGTGATTCTGGGATCGCTGATGGCGCTGCTGTTTACCGCGATCTGGGCGCAGCGTGCGTATACCCACTGGCGCATTCAGCTCTCTGACGCGCTGGCGGAAATGGCGAAGATCTATCACGCCGGTTTCTCGCCCAACCTGGTTGAAAAGCCGCGTCTCAACAAGCCGCTGAGCAAATTGCTGAGCAGCGTGATTAAGATGCGTGCGCTGCTGGAGCCGTCGAGCAAAGAGACGCGCATCCCGAAATCGGTGCTTGAAGCCATTCAGACCATTAACCGTAATATGGTTAACACCATTGAGATGCAGATTAATGCCTGGTGGGCATCGCGTGAAAGCCATCTGATTATGCTTAATGCGCCCGCACTTCGCCGCACCCAGCAGATGACCGAGAACACGCTGCGGGCGCTGTCGGTGATGGCGATTGAGGGGGAAACGGAAGAGGTGATCGCCAACAGCCATGAGCTGACCGAAATCAGCGGCGAACTGCGGCGGCTGATCGCCGACGCGGGCAGCGATGGTCTGGAAGAGACGCCAATCTACGGCTATGTCTGGCTGACGCTGGAACTGGCGAAACAGCTGGAGCGGATGACCGATCTGATGCGAATGGCGCTGCGCAAATAATCACCTCAGACAATGACTTAATGTAAAACCGGGTTTCTTTGCGCTAAGATAAGAGCCAGTCTGAATTTAGCTGTGAAAATTGCTTACCTGGCGGGCTAGCCGCTAAGCTGATCGTTTTGACTCTCTCCCTGCGTCAGCAGGCTCAAAGTAAGGTGCCATCATGGAAAATGCCAAGCAGTCATTTCAGGACGTACTGGAGTTCGTGCGTATGTTCCGCCGCAAAAACAAACTGCAGCGTGAAATTGTCGACAACGAGAAGAAAATTCGCGACAACCAGAAGCGCGTTCTGCTGCTCGACAACCTGAGCGAATATATCAAACCGGGCATGAGCGTTGAGGCTATTCAGGAAATCATCGCCAGCATGCGTGTGGATTATGAAGACCGCGTGGATGAGTACATCATCAAAAACGCCGACCTGTCTAAAGAGCGTCGCGAGCTGTCTAAAAAGATCAAAGCGATGGGCGTGGGCGAACACCCGAAAGCGTAAGGGCATATAGCCGAGCGCTAAGGCGACTTACCTCCCATGCGAACCCGCTTCCACTCTGGTGGAGCGGGTTTTTTATTGCCCGCGCCAGCGCGGTGTTATTTGCCCGCCAGCCTGCGGGCAATCCCCTGTAATTGCTGTGACAGCGCCACTAAATCGACCTGTTTATCAGCGGGCGGGGCGGTGGTCTCGCGGATCACCAGCAGGGTTTCCAGCGCGATGTGGGAAGCCTCTTCACCCTGAAGTCGGGCCAGCATCCGCTCGACGCTCTGTGCGCCAAGAAAGTGCAAATCCTGCCGCACCGTGGTCAGCGGCGGCTGATACCACGCGCTCTCGGCGGTATCATCATAACCAATCACCGAGATCTCGCCCGGAATGGCCACGCCATACTGATGCAGCGCCCGCATCGCACCCAGCGCCATCTGATCGTTCGCCACCAGCAGCGCCTGCGGCAGGTCGTCGGGTAGCTGCGCCAGCAGCGCCTGGTAACCCGACTGCGCGCTCCAGTCGCCGCGCAGGGAACAGTGCGGCGTTAACTGATGATCGACCAGCGCCTGACGCCATGCGTTTTCACGCTGGCGGGCGGACACCGAGCGCTGCGGCCCGTTTAACAGGCCAATCTGACGATGGCCCAGCGCCACCAGATGGTCCACGGCGGCTTGCGCGCCAGACTCATTCGGGTACTGACACTGCGCCACCGGGGCCTGAGGCTCGACATCCAGAAACAGCACTGGCTTGCTGCCACACAGCAACTGGATCTGTTGCGCCTCATCCGCATCCAGCGGGAGGTTAATCAGTAGCCCGTCGACCCGCTGTGCCAGCAGTTCATTGACGGTAGCGGCCGCATCGTTACCGCTGTCCATGGCAATCACCAGATGATAGCCCGCCCTCGCAGCACGCTGCTGAATCGCCGAGGCGATCTGCGCGGGTGCCATCAGCGCCAGATCGCTGGTAGCGAGACCCAGCGTGCGCGTCGCCTTGCCCGCCAGCTGCTGCGCCACACGATTAGGCACATAATTGAGCTGCTGCATCGCCGCCTCAACCCTTTCCCGCGTGCGGGCGGACACCTGTTCAGAACGATTTAAAACACGTGAAACGGTTTGATATGAGACGCCGGCAAGTTGAGCGACATCATCGAGGGTCACGGAGCGGGAAGTCATTGAACTCTCCAAATATGAAGCGACGAGTGTAGCAAATTTTCCTGCTGCGCTGCTGCTGCCGACCACACTTTTACCATCACGCCGCCGGGGGCCATTGCCGCACCCGGTCAGCGCAGTCGGCCGTTATTAACGCTGTTGCAGATAGACCTGCAGATTCACATCCACTGCGTTCAGCAACGGCGTAGCGAGGCCATTTCGTTTTGCCCGCAGCAGCAAATCGCCTATCACCTGATCAGCTTCGATATCAGAGCCCTGGGTAAGATCGCGATACATGGAGGAGGTCATTGGCGTCGCCGGATTGTTTAACAGCTCAAAAATGCGGGCGGTGACCGCCGGGCGCGGCTGATAGCCTTCGGCAGTGATGACAGACAGAATTTCCGCAAATATCCCCTGTAACAGCGCTTCGCCGCCGCGCGAGGTGAGGATCTGCTGGGTGTTGCCGCGCGCCAGACAGCAGACTGCGCCGAGCGTGCTCAGCAGCAGCCACTTCTCCCACAGCTCATCCATGATGTTATCGCTGAAAAGGGTATCAACCTGACAGTCGCGCAGTGCCGCATCAACCCGCTGCAGCCGCGCGTCGTTGTTGCCGTCCAGCGCACCGTATAAGAGCTGATGCAGCGGCGTCATCTGGATCACTTCGCCATCGTCGCCCAGGGTGGCGTTGATTTTGCACAGGCCGCCAATCACCTGATCTTTGCCGAAACGCTGTTGCAGCGTCGCGATGTGCCGCATTCCGTTGAGAATCGGCATAATTAGCGTGTCCGGGCCGACTGCAGGCGCAATGTCATCCATCACCTGATCAAGCGCAAAGCTCTTCACCGTCACGATGATCAAGTCATAGTGGCCCGTCAGCGTGCTCGCCTGGGTCAGCTGCGGCTGTAACTTTTCCGAGCCCTTTGGCGTCTGCAACACCAGACCATGGGTCTGCAACTGCTGATAACGCCGCTCACGGACCAGAAAAGTCACATCCTGACCCGCCTGAGCCAGTCGTGCACCAAAATATCCGCCAGTCGCGCCGGCACCTGCCATCAGAATGCGCATCCCACTCTCCCTCTGCTGAAAACCTCTACATTAAAACGCCGTGACCGGGCTTACCAGCCTTAGGCTCGGTTGAAGCGCATCGGGGAGCATGAAATAGCAGGCCGGGAAAGCGTGAGCAGGGCGTTGATGATGCTGAGGAATCAGATTTTCCTGTTCAGATGACCGAAAGGGAGTGGGGCATTACAGACGGGTGATGCCCAGCGCGGCGGCCTGCTGTTCCCACGCCAGAACGCCCTGATAATCGTCCCGCTGTACCGGGCTGAATCCGTCGATCAGATTGTCGTCGCAAACGGCGCGAAAGGCGGATTTACTCACCAGCTGATGCAGCGCCGTGCGTAGCGTCTCCAGCCGGGTCCCTGACGTTGAGGCTGCCGTGATCAGCGGTAATCCGGGTGCGGCTGGCGTCTCACCGATAATATGCAGGCCGCGCAGTTCTTCAGGCGCATAGCGCGTCAGCAGCGCCCAGCTGACGCAGTCGATCGCTGCGATATCCGCCTGTGAATCACGCAGTGCCGCCAGCGACTGACGGTGCCCGCCGCTCAGCAACAGCTTCGAAAACGTCACGCCCTGAAGCGCCGCTGCCAGGCGCAGCGCGTTATAGCCGGAGTGAGAATCCAGGCTGTTAGCCACGGCCCGCTGACCGTTAAAATCGGCGAGCGTTGCCTGTTTATCCCGCGCCACCAGCCAGCTGCGATAGTTACGATCAATGCAGCCCGGTGCCCGATAGTGAAATGCGCCGACCAGTTGCACTGCAGGCAACTGACTAACCAGCGGATAGCCGCAGGTCTGGCTCAGCACCAGCCGGTCATCCTGCCAGTGTGCCAGCAGATCGTCAGGCCAGACCGGCTGCGTGGCGATGTCGTGCTGCGCCAGCAGTGCACCCAGTGCCTGCATCAGTGCTCGCGTGGCGGGCGGGTGAATCGCATACATCGGCAAGGCGAGCAGGTTATTCATGCATTTTCTCCGCTGATCGTCCCGGATGGGCATTGACCCCGACCGGTCTGGCCCAGAACTGACGCAGCCAGACCCGATAGCCCGCCACGCGAAAGCCATGATTGCGCTGGTAGTAATGATCGCGGTCGCGCAGATAGAGACGGCGCAGGCCATACCAGGGGACGCCGGGGAGATCGTGATGCACTGAATGGTAGTTCAGATTCAGGAATAGCATGCGCCACGGCCACGACGCTTCATTATTCACCGACCGTGCCAGCGGATCGTCCGCCGCACGATGCTCATAGAAGGATCGCACTTTGGTCAGCGCCAGCGCCGGGTAACTGACCGCCAGCAGATACCACAGCGGCGAAAATCCCTGCCGCGCCATCCAGAAAAACAGCAGTGCCAGCAGCGTTCCGTGCAGCAGCCACATCGCAATCGCGGATCGATCGCCACGGCGCAGTACCTGCAACATTCCGCCCAGGGTTGCCACCACATCCAGCAGCGGGCCGATCAGCAACCGCCCCGGAAAAGTGTTACGCAGATGAACCAGGTGCTGCTGCCAGCGCGGTAACGTCGCCCAGCGAGCAGCGGAGAGGTAGTAGGTTTCCGGATCCTCATCCGGTTCGGTCAGGGTATGATTACGATGATGAGCCAGATGAGAATCGCGATAGAGTCCATAGGGATACCATACCGCCAGCGGCAGGGTGCCAAATAGCTGATTCACCCGCGGCCAGCGCGTGGGATGGCCATGGATCAGCTCATGCTGCAGCGACATATACCAGCTAGTGAAGACGATCAGCAGCAGAGTGGTGGCCAGCCGCCCCAGCGTCTGCACGTTCAGCATCACCGAAAACCAGCCGCCATAGATCGCACCCATTAGCAGCCAGGTCGGCAGTTCGCTGCGCCAGAGCCAGCTGCGTGCGCGCGCTTTAAGCCAGGCGCGCTGCTGTAAAGAGAGATAACCGGTGTGCATGATTCACCTGACAGCGGAAGCGGGAATCTGAACAGTGAAAGAAAGGGCGGGCAAAGGCAAAGTGGATAATCTGCTTTGCTATGTCGAAATTCCTGAATATGGCGCTGAAAGATATTGACTATCAGTGGCGGCTCCAGGGGCGTAACCTTTCTCTATCAAAAATCGCCTTGCATCCACGGGCGTTTACCGCCTGTCAGGAGAAATACAGATGAAAAATATTGGCTTCTTATCCTTTGGTCACTGGACGCCTTCGTCACAGTCCGCCACCCGCACAGCACAGGATGTATTACTGCAATCGATCGACTTAGCGGTCGCCGCCGAAGAGCTGGGCGCAGATGGTGCTTATTTCCGCGTCCACCATTTTGCCCGCCAGCTAAGCTCGCCGTTTCCGCTGCTGGCTGCCGTTGCAGCGCGCACCAAAACGATTGAGATCGGCACCGGTGTTATCGACATGCGCTACGAAAACCCGCTCTATATGGTGGAAGACGCCAGTTCAGCCGATCTGATCTCCAACGGTCGTCTGCAGCTGGGTCTGAGCCGCGGTTCACCGGAGCAGGTGATCGATGGCTGGCGCTATTTTGGCTTTGAACCGAAAGCGGGTGAAAGCGATGCGGATATGGGCCGTCGTCACACCGAAGAGTTTCTGGAAGTGCTGCGTGGGGAAGGCTTTGCCAAACCGAATCCACAGCCGATGTTCCCGAATCCGCCGGGCCTGCTGCGCCCTGAGCCGCTCTCGGAAGGCCTGCGTGACCGTATCTGGTGGGGCTCCGGCTCCAACGCCACCGCAGAATGGGCAGCAAAAATGGGCATGAATCTGCAAAGTTCAACCCTGAAGGATGATGAAACCGGCGAGCCGTTCCACATTCAGCAGGCGAAACAGATTCGCGCTTACCGCGAGGCCTGGAAAGCGGCGGGGCATCAGCATGCGCCACGCGTCTCCGTCAGTCGTAGCATCTTTGCGCTGGTGAATGATATGGACCGCGCCTACTTTGGCCGCAGCGGCAACGACCAGGATTCCGTCGGCTTCCTCGATGAGAAAACCCGCGCCATCTTTGGCCGCAGCTATGCCGCAGAGCCAGAGGCGTTGATCAAACAGCTGGCGCAGGATGAGGCGATTGCTGAAGCGGACACGCTGCTGCTCACCGTGCCTAACCAGCTCGGCGTCGCCTACAACGCACATGTGATCGAGGCGATTCTGAAGTATGTCGCCCCGGAACTCGGCTGGCGTTAAGTTACACAGCGCCCTGGATAACAGGGCGTCAGTTGATTGTCCGGACGCGCAGAGGATGTGCGTTCAGGGCAATATCCCCGGTAAATGCCCTTCATTCCCTCGTTTTCTTCTGCTTTATCTCTCTGAATTTAACGTTTCCGAGCCATTTCTGGCCTGACGGGGCACTGCACGTAATCCTTTTTCAACGCCCGCAATTCTCTGGCTTAGTGACTTTTAATTTTTCTGGTCACCTGCTTCGCCAGCAGATTCCGATGTCCATTCAGAGTCAGCCGCCTCTCTGGCTTTGCCTGAATTCCATTAATTCACTCTTTATCCGCCTCCTTCATCAACGGAGAGTCTCTTTCCGTTATTGGTGACTATTGACAGTATTGGTCACATGATAAGAGAATGGCGACACTCTCCTGCTAACTGTTGAAGGTAATCTATGCTCAGGTTCATTCCTGCCACTCTGGTTGTTTGTCTGATGCCCGTGGTGCTGGTGGGCTGTCGGGACAACTCGCCCACAGAGGATCCGCGCACCCAGCCGCCACTGGTCAGGGTAACGAAGGTCATCAGCGCCACCGAGGGCAGCCGTGCCTTCAGCGGTGTCGTGGTCGCCCGGGTTCAGAGTGAACTCGGTTTTCGGGTCTCGGGCAAAATCCTCGAAAGGCTGGTGGACAGCGGTCAGCGTGTGAAGCGTGGTCAGCCGCTGATGCGGCTTGACCCGGTCGATCTGCGGCTGCAGGCCCAGGCAGAGCAGCAGTCTGTTGCCGCCGCGCAGGCACGCGTCAGACAGACCAGCGCCGATCAGGCGCGTTACCGCACGCTGGTGGCAACCGGCGCAGTTTCCGTGTCGGCATACGATCAGATTCGGGCCGCTGCAGCCACCGCCCAGGCTGAGCTGAAAGCGGCGCAGGCGCAGGCCAGTGTGGCCGGTAACGCCAGCGGGTATGCACTGTTACTGGCGGATGACGACGGTGTGGTGATGGCAACGCTGGCGGAGCCGGGGCAGGTGGTGAGTGCGGGCGAGGCCGTCATCCGACTGGCCAGAGCCGGACAGCGTGAGGCGAGCGTTCAGCTGCCGGAGACGCTTCGTCCCGCAGTGGGCAGCGAGGCGCAGGCAACGCTCTATGGTGCAGGCAGTGCGCCGGTTTCAGCCCGACTGCGGCAACTGGCTGATGTGGCCGATCCGATGACGCGCACCTATGAGGCGAGATATGTGCTGGAGGGCGCACTGGCGAGCGCCCCGCTGGGTGCCACCGTCACGCTCTCGCTGACGAATAAACCGACGCAATCGCTGCTGCAGGTGCCGCTGGCTGCAGTCTACGATGCCGGTAAAGGACCTGGCGTCTGGGATATTACCGGCCACCCCGCCACCGTTGCCTGGCGGCCGGTCACGGTGATCGCGATCACTGACGAGGCGGCCACCGTGGCGGGGCAGATTAATGCAGGCGATCGGATAGTGGCGCTGGGCGCACATCTGCTGCAGCAGGGGGAGCGCGTGCGGCCCGACGACGCTGCCCCTGCAGGGAGTCAGCCATGAGTCACGGACGCTTTAATCTGTCAGCACTGGCCGTGCGCGAACGCGCCATCACGCTGTTTCTGATCATCCTGATTACCGTGGCGGGCGTACTGTCATTTTTCGAACTGGGACGGGCAGAAGATCCGCCGTTCACCGTAAAACAGATGACGATTATCTCCGCGTGGCCGGGTGCGACGGCGCAGGAGATGCAGGATCAGGTGGCCGAACCGCTGGAGAAGCGGCTTCAGGAGCTGAGATGGTATGACCGCAGCGAAACCTATACGCGTCCCGGCCTGGCCTTCACGCTGCTCTCCCTGCAGGACAAAACGCCGCCCTCCCAGGTTCAGGAGGAGTTTTACCAGGCACGTAAGAAGCTGGGCGATGAGAGCAGCAACCTGCCCGCCGGGGTCATCGGACCGATGATCAACGACGAGTTCTCCGACGTGACCTTTGCGCTGCTGGCGCTGAAGGCAAAAGGGGAACCGCAGCGCCTGCTGGTGCGTGAGGCGGAATCGCTGCGTCAGCGACTGCTGCATCTGCAAGGTGTGAAAAAGGTCAATATTATCGGTGAGCAGAGTGAGCGCATCTATGTGTCGTTTTCACACGATCGGCTGGCGACGCTCGGCATCACTCCGCAGACGATTTTTGCTGCGCTGAACGATCAGAATGTCCTGACGCCCGCGGGCTCGATTGATACCCGGGGGCCGCAGGTCTTTATCCGGCTTGATGGCGCGTTCGATAAGCTGGAAAAAATTCGTGAGACGCCGATTGTCGCGCAGGGCAGAAGCCTGAAGCTGGCGGATGTGGCTACGGTGACACGAGGATATGAAGATCCCGCCACGTTTATGGTGCGTAATCAGGGCGAACCGGCGCTGCTGCTCGGTATCGTGATGCGTGATGGCTGGAACGGTCTGGAGCTAGGTAAGGCACTGGCCGCTGAAACGGTCGGTATTAACCAGGCGATGCCGCTGGGAATGTCGCTGACTCAGGTCACCGATCAGTCTGTCAATATCCGCTCAGCCGTTGATGAATTTATGATTAAGTTCGTCGTGGCGTTACTGGTGGTGATGGTGGTCTGCTTTGTCAGCATGGGCTGGCGTGTTGGGGTAGTCGTGGCGGCGGCCGTTCCACTCACTCTGGCGGTAGTGTTTGTGGTTATGGAGGCGTCCGGTAAAAACTTTGACCGCATCACCCTGGGATCCCTGATTCTGGCGCTGGGCCTGCTGGTGGATGACGCCATTATCGCCATTGAGATGATGGTTGTGAAAATGGAGGAGGGCTACGATCGCATTAAGGCGTCGGCTTATGCCTGGAGTCATACGGCGGCACCGATGCTTGCGGGCACTCTGGTCACTGCCGTGGGATTTATGCCCAATGGCTTTGCACAGTCCACGGCGGGTGAGTACACCAGCAATATGTTCTGGATAGTCGGCATCGCCCTCATCGCCTCCTGGATCGTGGCGGTGGTGTTCACCCCTTATCTCGGCGTAAAGCTGCTGCCTGCCATTAAAACGGTGGAAGGCGGTCACGCAGCCATCTATAACACGCGTCACTACAATCGCTTTCGCCAGTTGCTGACTCGCGTTATTGCCCGTAAAGGCTGGGTGGCAGGCGTGGTGATTGTGCTGTTCATCATCGCTGTGCTCGGTATGGCGCTGGTAAAAAAACAGTTTTTCCCGACCTCAGACCGGCCGGAAGTGCTGGTTGAAGTTCAGCTCCCCTACGGCAGCGCCATTGAACAGACCCGGGCTGCGGCTGAAAAGGTTGAAACCTGGCTTAAACAGCAGCGTGAGGCAAAAGTCGTCACCACCTATATCGGTCAGGGGCCACCGCGTTTTTATCTGGCGATGGCGCCAGAACTGCCTGATCCAGCCTTTGCCAAGCTGGTGGTACTGACTGACAGTCAGGATGCGCGCGATGCCCTGAAAGCACAGCTACGCGCTGCAATCGCCAGCGGTCTGGTGCCTGAAGCGCAGGTTCGCGTGACGCAGCTGGTGTTTGGTCCATATTCACCTTATCCGGTGGCGTGGCGGGTGATGGGGCCCGATCCGGCACGCCTGCGTGTGATTGCTAATCAGGTGGAAACGGTACTGCGGGCCAGCCCGATGATGAGGACGGTGAACACCGACTGGGGCGCGCCCGTGCCGACACTGCATTTCTCGCTGGACCAGAACCGATTGCAGGCGGTGGGGCTGACCTCCACTGAGGTCGCCCGGCAATTACAGTTTCTGCTGACGGGCGTGCCTGTCACCACCGTGCGGGAAGATATCCGCGCGGTCCAGGTCGTGGGGCGTGCCGCCGGAGAAATCCGGCTTGATCCGGCTAAAATTGCCGACTTCACGCTGGCAGGTGCTGCGGGTCAGCGTATCCCGCTGTCCCAAATTGGTGATGTGCAGGTAAAAATGGAAGATCCTCTGCTGAGGCGGCGCGACCGTACACCCACCATTACCGTCCGGGGTGATATCGCCGATTCCCTGCAGCCGCCGGATGTCTCCACGGCGCTGAATAAAACCCTGCAACCGATCATCACGACGCTGCCGGCGGGCTACCGCATTGAACTGGCCGGTTCGATAGAGGAGTCCGGTAAAGCGACACAGGCGATGGCACCGCTATTCCCAATCATGATAGCGATCACCCTGCTGATCATCATTCTGCAGGTGCGCTCTCTGTCGGCAATGGTGATGGTCTTTCTCACCGCACCTCTCGGGCTGATTGGTGTTGTGCCGACGCTGCTGCTGTTCGGTCAGCCGTTTGGTATCAATGCGCTGGTCGGGCTGATTGCCCTGTCGGGCATCCTGATGCGTAACACGCTGATCCTGATAGGGCAGATCCACCATAACGAACAGGAGGGGCTGGCACCTTTTGCTGCGGTGGTAGAAGCAACCGTGCAGCGCGCCCGGCCGGTGCTGCTGACGGCAATGGCGGCAATTCTGGCGTTTATTCCCCTGACCCACTCGGTGTTCTGGGGAACGCTGGCTTACACCCTGATCGGCGGTACGCTGGGCGGCACCCTGATCACGCTGGTGTTCCTGCCAGCGATGTATGCGATCTGGTTCCGCATTCGTCTGCCGGACAGCAAAACGGCAGTTGTGAAACCGGCGCCGTCGGAATAGTCTCAGGGTGACGGTTGCCGCTTCGCTGCTTTTTTTAAGCACAGCGGCGGCCGTCAATTCATTGTCTTAAGCTTTTGAAGAAGGTGTATAAAAAGGTAAAAGCTATCAAACATATAGGATGAGACAGGTGTGCGATCCTGAAAATCCTCTATAGAGTAGCGATGAAAATACAAAAAAGAGGTGTGACCATGAGCAATTCCGTTGATGAAGATGCAAAAGATGCAAAGCCTATTGTCGAAGCCGATCGCGAAGCGCCTGAGGGCAAATGTCCTTTTCATGCTGGTAAGCCACCTCAGTCAAACCAGGCTCCGGGCGGCGGAACAACCAACCGCGACTGGTGGCCTAATCAACTCCGGGTTGACCTGCTGAACCAGCATTCATCCCGTTCGAACCCGCTTGATGAATCCTTCGATTACCGTAAAGAATTTGCCAAATTAGATTATTCTGCGCTGAAAGCTGACATCAAAGGGTTGCTCACCGAGTCACAAGCCTGGTGGCCTGCTGACTGGGGCAGCTATATCGGCCTGTTCATTCGTATGGCCTGGCACAGCGCCGGAACCTATCGCTCCGTGGACGGACGCGGTGGTTCGGGCCGTGGTCAGCAACGTTTCGCCCCCTTAAACTCCTGGCCAGACAACGTCAGCCTGGATAAAGCGCGCCGCTTACTGTGGCCGGTGAAACAGAAGTATGGTCAGAAGATCTCCTGGGCCGACCTCTATATTCTGGCGGGTAACGTTGCGCTGGAAAACTCAGGCTTCCGTACCTTCGGCTTTGGTGCCGGACGCGACGATGTCTGGGAACCGGATCTGGATGTGAACTGGGGCGAGGAAGCCGCCTGGCTGGAACACCGTCACCCGGAATCCCTGGCGCAGTCGCCCCTGGGCGCAACAGAAATGGGTCTGATCTATGTGAACCCGGAAGGTCCGGAACACAGCGGCGATCCTGCCTCTGCGGCCCCGGCTATTCGCGCCACTTTCGGCAACATGGGCATGAACGACGAAGAGATTGTGGCACTGATCGCAGGTGGACATACGCTGGGTAAAACCCACGGTGCCGCACCGGCCAGCCACGTTGGCGTCGATCCGGAAACCGCACCGATTGAAGCGCAGGGCCTGGGCTGGGTCAACAGCCATGGCAGCGGCGTTGGCGCGGATGCGATTACCTCCGGTCTGGAAGTGATCTGGTCTCAGACACCGACCCAGTGGAGTAACTACTTCTTCGAGAACCTGTTCAAATATGAGTGGGTTCAGACGCGCAGCCCGGCGGGTGCCATCCAGTTCGTGGCAGCTGATGCGCCGGACATTATCCCGGATGCGTTTGATTCCACTAAGAAACACAAACCGACCATGCTGGTAACCGATCTGACGCTGCGTTTTGACCCGGAATTTGAAAAAATTTCGCGTCGTTTCCACAACGATCCGCAGGCGTTCAATGAAGCCTTTGCCCGTGCCTGGTTCAAGCTGACTCACCGTGATATGGGGCCAAAGGCGCGCTACATCGGTCCGGAAGTTCCGCAGGAAGATTTGATCTGGCAGGATCCGCTGCCTGCACCGGTTTATCATCCAACCGTGGCAGATATCGCCCAGCTGAAAGAGAAGATCGCAGCATCTGGCCTCAGCGTCAGCGAGCTGGTTTCTGTTGCCTGGGCGTCGGCATCGACCTTCCGTGGCGGCGACAAACGGGGTGGTGCCAACGGTGCCCGACTGGCACTGCTGCCGCAGCGTGAGTGGGACGTCAATGCCGTCGCAGCACGTGTACTGCCAGCGCTGGAAGCCATTCAGCGCGAAGCCCACAAGGCTTCACTGGCGGATGTGATCGTGCTGGCGGGTATCGTTGGCGTTGAGCAGGCGGCGAAAGCAGCTGGCGTTTCAATCGAAGTGCCATTCACGCCGGGCCGTGTCGATGCGCGTCAGGATCAGACCGACATCGAGTCGTTTGATCTGCTGAAACCGCGTGCTGATGGCTTCCGTAACTATGGCACCGGCTTCGGCAAAACCACCACCGAAAGCCTGCTGATTGATAAAGCGCAGCAGCTGACCCTGACCGTACCGGAGTTAACGGTGCTGGTGGGCGGGATGCGTGCACTGGGTGCCAACTTTGATGGCAGCCAGCACGGCATCTTCACGCACAACGTGGGTTCGCTGAACACGGACTTCTTCGTGAATCTGCTGGATATGCGCACCGAGTGGAAAGCCACCGATTCAACCAATGAGAAATTCATTGGTCGCGATCGCGTCAGCGGCGAAACCCGTTTCACAGCCACGCGTGCCGACCTGGTGTTTGGTTCCAATGCGGTGTTACGCGCCTCGGCGGAAGTCTACGCCAGCAGCGACGCCCGTGAAAAATTCGTCAAAGACTTTGTTGCCGCCTGGACCAAAGTGATGAATCTGGATCGGTTTGAACTCTGATTGCTGTTGACGTTCTGAAATCTGAAACCCGCTGATGCCAGCGGGTTTTTTTATGGGTTTAAGCAGGGTTCTTCTGCTGATTAACGGTTCTGCATCACGTTTAAATTTCGGTCACAGCCAGTAACGTGATTCTTCGGGCAACATAATCAAGTACGACTTCCCGCTGTGATTCAGGCATATGACTTTCGGTATAGGTATTGATAATAAGCTGATGGTGAGTCACCACCCCGGAAAGCCATTTTCGTGCCAGAGCCGGGTTAATATCCATGCCCTGCGCAAGCAGGATAAAGTCTGCGCCCAGATATTCCCCATATCCTGAATTCATTCCCGGCGCGTTTCCTGCATCATTTTCTTCCCGTTCAAGCAGGGGCAAAGCTAAATACTCACCAAATGCTGCAGGGTAGGGCACCACGCTGATAAAGTCATAAACCGGGGCCAGAAAGGGAGGATTCTTTTCAGGAAGGATAATCCCGATATTGCGCAGATGAAAATCATTGTTGCCCAGCACATACGCATAAACGATGCGCAAAAAGAGGTCTCGCTTACTCTTTAAACTATTACTCACTCTGGTGTTCAGAAATTTAGCAGCTTTCTCGTAACTGATGGCTTTATTATTATCAATCCTGCCATATTTATCGCCGAGACCCATCGCGCCATCCAGCTGTTCCTGATGTAATCTGACTTTATCTGACTCTGAACGGTCATATCTTTTGATAACAAACGCCAGTTCATCTGGCCGATTTTCATCATGTCTGAATGCCATAAGCCCGAACGGGGGAACGTCAAATTTCAGACGCTGCATAACGCACATGGTGGCATGCTCGTTTTCTGCAAGGTGTGGATATTCTTCCGGAGAGGGTTTCAGAATATAGGTGCCGTCATTGCTGGCGACCACCAGCTCTCCTTTTTCCAGGCGAAGGGACAGCTTAGGCTGATAGCCTGAAATGCTCATCCCTTTCTGACGTTCGGGCAGTTCCTGAATAAACTGACTGCGCGTGAAAGGCAGGCTAAGAGCCACGTTAAGGCTACCCATCAGATGCCGGATACCTTTTGATGAGTAGCCGGTTTTCAACTCAGATTCTTTAAGCCGGTTCAAAGTGATCAGGCAGCGCTCTGTATTCATGATGTTATCTCTTTGAAGACGACGGCCCCAAGCATATCGTTACCATTTTTCATCAGTAAACCGAACAGATCGTTATCATCAATTTTTTGAATTTCAGAATAGCGCTTTCGCAGCCAGCCCTCTGGCGCTAAACCTTTAAAGAAGGGGTGCAGCTCTTCACTGAAATAGGGCTCTGCCCTTACCGGCATGCTGAGAGATATCGCACAGCCAGCATAGGCTGGCAGGTAGCAGAAAGTATAACCACTTTGCTCTTCACTCAACGTTCCTGCCAGTTTGTTGTAAAGCCACACTTCTATTTTTCGAGCCACAATTTTATACCCAGTTCTTTGAGCAAGGCATAAAGATTGATTGCCTTTGCAGAAGAAGGCCGACCAATCAGTCGTTTAAATGTTGAGAGTGATACACCGATCTGAGTCGCCATCTCTTCATAGGTGATGTTTTGTCGTTTGAGTTCACTGACCAGTAGTTGTGGCAGCGTCTGAAAAGTCAGAGCATTCAACGCCGATCGGGTGTCCGGTTCGTCTGCTTTTAGTGCCCCTTTTGCGGTTTCTGTACTTAAAGTTAATTCCGCTAATACCTCTCTCCGCTCGGACTCAGAAAGGCTTATCAGCGAATATTTAATCTCATCAAGGTTCATTTTTGACCTTTTCTGCGTTTTCAGCACGTTTTTGATACGAATAGTTCGACTATAATGCGCAAAGTGTCATTTTTGAACCATTGATTGGTTTAATTCTGAGATTTTTACATCTGGAGGGTAAATTACGCTGATAAAGGGTCATTTATGACTCTTTAAGAGGCTATTGATGCTTTTGATGAAAGGATTATGGGGTTAAGCGTCAGAAATGACCCTTTCAGCGATGGCTGAATTGGATGTTTTAACATCATTTAATAACGAAAGGACCGTTAATTTAGAGGGGCAAAAGCATTAATAAGACACAGGAATTTTATCAGAAGAAAAAAAGCAAAAAGCCCGCTCAGGTTTCCCTGAGCGGGCTTCTCGAATTTGGCTCCTCTGACTGGACTCGAACCAGTGACATACGGATTAACAGTCCGCCGTTCTACCGACTGAACTACAGAGGAATTGTTTGAACGGGGCGCATAGTAACGGCCACGCCGGGCCATGTCAAAGCTCTTTTTCATAAATTAGCGCGACTGCTGAAATAGTCGCCACTGTGGCGTTTCAGGCACTGAAAGAGCGGCCTGTGCGGCTAACGCTACGGGTAAAATATCAGATGGAAAACTGAGGTGTTTATGAGGTGTTCGGGTACGCCACAGCCCTTGTCAGAAAGCAGTGCGCGTGATTTAACCGGATAGTTTTTTATCGCCATCACAAAGTCCCGATTCTGGCTTTGTCAGCAACCAAAACGAAACGTAGATTCCATTTCAACCCTGAACAGAATCTCTGGAGTTGAAATGAACAAAGTCAGAATCGGCATGATTGGCAGCGGCTATATCGGGCGCTGTCACGCGATTGCCTATGCACAGGCTCCCACCGTTTTTGCGCTGAAAGGCGAAATCGTGCGAGAGATGCTGGCCGAAGTGAATCCTGAGCTGGCGGCCCGTCAGGCGGCGACCTTTGGTTTTGCGCGTTCTACCGGTGACTGGCGCGCGCTGGTCAGCGATCCAGCGATTGATGTGGTGGATATCTGCGCGCCTAACTTCCTGCACAAAGAGATGGCGCTGGAGGCGATCCGCCACGGCAAGCACGTCTATTCAGAAAAGCCGCTATCGCTGAGCGTGGCGGACGCGCAGGAGATGGTGGCCGCCGCCGAAGCGGCAGGGGTGAAAACCCTTGTCGGCTTTAACTATATGAAAAACCCCACCAGCCAACTGGCAAAAGAGATCATTGCCAGAGGCGAGATTGGTGACGTGGTGCATTTCTACGGCACCCACAACGAGGATTATCTCGCCAGACCGGAAACGCCGCTCGACTGGCACTGCCAGAAAGCGCTGGCAGGCCTTGGTGCATTGGGCGATCTGGCGGCGCACATCGTGAATATGGCGCACTACCTGGTGGGTGATATTGCAGAAGTCAGCGGCGATATGATGACGGTCATCACTTCACGGCCCGACCCGAAAGAGCTTGCGCGGCAGTTGCCGGTAGAAAACGAAGATCAGGCCAGCGCGCTGCTGCGCTTCCATAACGGGGCGCATGGCGTAATTGAAACCTCACGCATTGCCTGTGGCGCTAAGATGGGCCTGACCTACGTCGTCACCGGCACTAAAGGCACGCTCCGTTACACCCAGGAGCGTATGGCGGAGCTGGAGCTTTATCTGCATGACGATCCCGCCGGGCGGCAGGGTTTCAAAACTCTTCTCACCGGGCCAGCCCATCCTGATTACGCGAACTTCTGTGTTTCTGCAGGACACGGCATCGGCTTTAACGATCAGAAAACGGTGGAGATCCGCGACCTGATCAACGGCATCGCGGCGGGCGATCGCATGTGGCCCGATTTCGCAGAGGGGTTACAGGTGCAGAAGGTGCTGGAAGCGATTGCGTATTCAGCAGAGCAGCGCCGCTGGATTGAGGTGTAATGCAGAATCAGAGGCAGAGAGGCTATTGCCGCTTTTGTTGATGAATGCAGGGGAGCAGGGCGGGAACACAGGTCTCCCGCCCGGAGCCAATCAGATCAGACCGCTTTTTTCCCACCACAATTTATCCAACGCATAGAAGCGATCGCGCTGGCTCTCGGGCTGGTTAAGATCGCGCTTCCACGGCTTTGCCAGAATATAGTGCAGGTTCTTCACCTCATCACCCTGCCAGAGACCGCTGTGCTGGAATGGCAGCGTTTTTAACGCATTGTAGATATAAGAGAGCGGTTTCCAGCGATCGGCAAACACCTCATTCAGCAGATCCTGTTCAGAGAAAGGGTAGGTGCTGAGATCATCAATCGCGGCAATACGTTTTTCCAGTGCGTCGAACATCGCGTTGTCGGGTTTCAGCACCAGAAAACCGCCGTTCAGATAGTAGTCGACGCTCTCCGGGGCCTGCTCACCGCGTGCCTGCCAGGTGTAGTGACACTGCTCTGGCTGCCATTCTGGCGGATAAGAGGCAATCTGGTTCGGATTACAGCGGCAGGCGTGACAGGCGGCCAGCGGGTTATCCCCCAGATCCAGGGTAAACAGCTCGTCCATGTTTTTCAGGACCAGCATATCGGCATCCAGAAACACCACGCGCTGATAATCGGTGAGCTGCCATGCGCGCAGCTTGGTCCAGACTTCACCGAACTGCGCCGAGGCGTAATGCTGATCGAGATCGTCGCGCGGATAGAGGGGGTCAACCGGTTTAATCACGCAGCCTTCATCCTGCAGAATCTGACAGTCAGCCTCTGAAATCGCCGATGTGGTCATCACCACCAGCGGCCACTGGCTCTGGCTCTCTTTCAGCGAACGGTGCAGCGCTTTCACGCCCACCAGATAATCGGGTTGTGTTAACAGCGTTACCCAGGCAAACATAGCTTTCCTCAATCAGTCAAAAAGTGGCGTGATGTAGTCGTTACCCAGTCGGCGCTGCGGGTCAAGCTGGCTGCGCAGGGCGCGAAAGGCGTCCCACTGCGGATAGATCTCACGCCAGTTGTAGCGTTCTTCGTCGTAATACTTGCCCCAGTGCGGGCGTCCACCCTCTTCGGCGAGCAGTTTTTCCACTTCTGTCAGGAAGTGCAGTCCTTCCTGTGACAGTGAGCCATCGTCGGCGTAATAGACCACAAAGCCGAAAAAGCAGGTTGGCTGGCCTGCGGCCGGGCTGAGCCAGGCCGACGAGGCGCCGGTGCAGCGCAGGATAATCGGGTAGTGCATATGTGGGCGATTTTCGGCATACCACTGCTTGATGCGGCGAATGATGGCCGGGGTTCTTGCCAGCGGCACGCCGATTTCCACATTAATTTGCGGCACTGCAATGCCACGGCAGAAGAGTTGGTAAATGTCACCGGTAACATCGGTAAAGTCACGAAAACGGGAGACGGTACGAAACTGCTTGCCGCCTTTGCCCTGAATCTGTGTATCGCGGTGCATATGCGCCAGCGTCTGGTCGATAGTGTCGTTAAGACTTTCGTCAACCTCACCCTCATGTTCCACCACCTGACAACCCTGCGCTTCATAGCGCTGACGCTCTTCATCGCTTGCCTCATGGGCATTCCAGACATGCACCAGATTGTCATCGACAAACCACCAGGCCTTGCTCAGCGGGTAGTCGTTGTTCCAGCGCAGCAGATCCTCTTCCAGCGTATCGGCGGAGACGGCATTTTTGTGGCAGGTGAAGATGCTAAATGGTTGGGTACGCAGTGTTACTGCGGTAACAATCCCTAATGCGCCCAGGGAGACCTGCGCTGCCGGGAAGTCAGCTTCGCCACGGACAAACTCGCGCACGCTGCCATTGGCCAGTACCATCCGAATGACCAGCGCTTCATCGGCAATCGAACTCTGCTGCAAACCCTGGCCGTGTGTGCCAGTTGCCATCGCACCCGCCAGCGTCTGAATCGCAATTACGCCTGGCGATGACGCCAGCATGCGGTTCATTTCGGTCAGGCTGCGATAAACCTGCTCAAGCGGGGTCGCGCCACCAAAGGTCACACTCTGTTCATCACTGGCGAGCTGGCCGCTCAGTGCGCTGAGATCGAGCAGCACATCGTCATTACTGACATGCAGCATCCGGCCAGGTGACAGCTTGCTGCCGATTACCCTAATCTGGCCGCGTGACTCCCGGATAAGTCTCTGTAATTCCGCTTCACTGGCGGGGCGCTGAACCTGCTGACGGCTGCCAATTTGCGCGTTCTGCGCCCAGTTCCACAGCGCATCATCATCGGGTTCTATATGGGTCTGGCGAAGCGGATAGAGGCGTGCGTCTCTGCTCACAACAGCATTCCTTATTATTGCATTTTAATGACAAGTGTAACTAAGCGTAGACTATGGATAAGCGGAGCCCGGCTGGCGGGCATTTATTTGCGGATATAACGTAACGTTGCGGTGACAGCGAGCTGACGATTGCGGCGAATACTCTCTTCTTCGCTGTTGTCAGGGCTGAAAAGGGCGTTGAAGGTATAGCGGTTTGAAACGTGGTGAACACAAATACTGCTGATCAGGCGATGGACATCGATGGTCTGCACCTCAGCAGTGAACACGCCCTGTTGCTGGCCGCGTGCCAGGATGTCATCCAGCAGATCCAGCGCGCTGCGGTTTAGCGCTTTGATCTGCGGCGACTGGGTGATGTAGCGACCACGCAGCAGGTTCTCACTGCATACCAGCCGGATAAAATCGGGATGCTCGACGTGGTAATCAAAACTGGCTTCAACCAGCCGCGTCATGGCCAGTTCCGGCTCCATCGCCGCCAGGTTCAGGCCCGTTTCATGCTGACGTATCTGCTGATACACCTGCTCCAGCACCTCAATGTAAAGCTGCTCTTTACTGCCGAAGTGATAGACCACCATCCGTTTCGTGGTCTGCGCATGCTCAGCAATCTGCTCAAGCCTGGCTCCCTGCATACCAAACTCAGCAAAGGCTTTCAGTGCGCCTGCAATAATGCGTTTCTTCAGCCCTTCAGGGTCATTTTTACGTTTTGTTAGTTCTGACATGGTGCTCAATAAGGTGATTTTGACCGGGGAATGTTAGCACAGTGTTGAGAGGCTGCCCGCAACTGCGGGCGCGGCAAATGCGGCAACCTGGCACACTCCGGACGATTGCAGGTATAATCCCGGACATGATTTCACAGGTTCAGAGACGACAATGACAAAACTCACCTTGCAAGAGCAGATGCTGAAAGCGGGATTAGTATCCAGCAAGAAAATGGACAAGGTTCAGCGGACCGCCAAAAAATCCAGGGTTCAGGCACGCGAAGCCAGAGCGGCAGTGGAAGATAACAAAAAAGCACAGCTTGAGCGTGATAAGCAGCTGAACGAGCAGCAGAAGCTGGCTGTGCTGTCGAAAGAGTACAAAGCACAGGTCAAGCAGCTGATCGAAATGAACAAAATCGCCGTAGAGAGAGGCAACATCAGCTTCAACTTCACCGACAATAATCTGATTAAAAAGATCATGGTGGATAAGCCGACGCAGACTCAGCTAATCAATGGCCGTCTTGCTATTGCCCGCCTGGCGGCTGACGCGAACGGTGAGAACCAGTACGCCATCATCCCGGCCAGCGTGGCGGATAAAATTGCCCAGCGTGATGCCAGTGCGATCGTATTAAACAGCGCATTAAGCGAAGAAGCACAGGACGAAGATGATCCGTATGCTGATTTCAAAGTGCCAGATGATTTGATGTGGTAATGACGCGCTGACGCATTCAGAACGGGCTGGCGGCAGAGAGTTGCATCACCTCACCGCTGACGGGATGAACAAACGTCAGCCCGCTGGCGTGCAGCATCAGTCTCTCTGCCTGCTTAGCGCCAGGCGGTAACAGCCCGCCGTAAAGATCACAGCCCAGAATCGGGTGCCCCAGCTGCTGACAGTGAATGCGCAGCTGATGGGTGCGTCCGGTCTCTGGTGTCAGTTCAACCCGGGTAACCGGCAACGCCTCTCCCTCTTTCCCCTCATAATAACCGCGTTCCATGACCCGGTAGCGTGATCGCGCGGGTTTGCCCTGAATCGCGCATATCACCATGCGGGGAAACTGCGCCGGATCTTTGGCTATCGCGGCATCAATAACGCCTTCGTCATCGGCAAGGTGTCCGCACAGCAATGCCTGATAAGTTTTGCCAACACTGCGCTGGCTGAACTGCTGACAAAGTGCGGCATTAATCGCCTTGTTGCGAGCGACGACCATCAGCCCGGAGGTGCCAAAATCGAGCCGATGAACCAGCGTGCAGCCAGGAAAGAGTTTTACCAGCCGATGATGTACAGAATCGAGGTTTTGTGGATTTTTGCCGGACAGGCTTAGCAAGCCGCTGGGTTTATTGATCACCAGCAGATGTTCGTCCTGAAAGAGGAGGGTGATCTCATCAAAGCAGGGCGGGGCGATAAACGTATCGATAATGGCAGACATCGGGTATCCGGCAGGTAAAGGTCAACGGATCATAACCGATTGCCCGGTCACTGACGACGCCGGGCTAAATCATAAGCGCTTATTCTTCTGTGACTGTTTCACCATTTTGCGTGAAGAGCGACTGGCTGGTCTGATGCGTTCCGAATCCACCATGGGCAGCAAATACCGAGCATACCGTCGCGGCTAACAATGTGAGAAGAACAGAGAGTTTCATGGTGGCATCCCGTGCTGATAAGACCAGCCAGTCTGGCAGGGTGAACGGCAGAGACAAACAGAACAATCCGGAAAAAAACATTTAGTACATTCGATCAGGAGGTTGCGCGATTTTCAGTGATTAATTCGGGCAGTTCTCGCTTTTACGACTACAGTCTCTGGTGAGGTTGTCATCAATTCGTACTAATGGAGGATTTTCTGTGTTACTTCAAAACGACGAGAAAGGCCACGTCATTATTGGCGAAGCGGCACTAAGCCTTGCCCTGGGTGAGAAAGAAATCAGTATCGCATCACTTTTTACCCAACTGGGTTTTATGGCGAAATCTGAACGCAACGCGGATCGGCTGACGAAAATCTCCGAAGCCAGAAGCTGGCTGAGCAGTTTTACGTCACCAGCGGTTGCCCAACAGCAGGTGCCGTACCTGCGAACGCTTGCAGGCCTGAACGAAGAACTGAACCAGCAATAATTGAACTGACGCCAGTGGACGTAGTCCGGCTCCGGCCGGAAAACGACGAAGCAGACGACCTCAACGGTTGCGCGAGAGCGTATACCGGCCGGAGAAATTATCAGGGACGATATTTCCTCCAGCCAGCCTCCGGGACAGGGACATGGCTCTCAGACCACCTCTCTTTTTTGCCTCCTCCACAGACATTCTGCAATAAACGAGCTCCCTGAAAGGCCAAAAAATCGGGTGTTATCTCAGCGGGATCGATTGAAGATTCAGGCAAAGCGACTTAAGCGATAGTACCGCTGTTCCCGATCATGATTGCGTTTTCGCTGCTGATCATCCTGCAGGGGCGCTCAATATCAGCGATGATCATGGTGTTCATGATCTCGCCGCTGGGGCTGGGTTCATCTCCTGCTGAGGTAGTAAGAGAAACGGGGAGCACAAAAGGCTCCCCATTGTCATCGTTATGCTGTTAACCATAAAGCGCGGCTTTTCCCACTGAGGAGAACAGCTGCATTTTGTGCATCACGACTTTTTTTACCTCTTCCATTGGCCTGATATAGAGGACATTGGGTTCATGACTTCCTGACTTCAGCCCCGCTTCCAGGGCAACAAAGAACGCTTTCTTGATGTCGCTGGAGATGTTGATTTTAGCTACGCCATACAGGATAGACTCTGCAACTTCAGCATCCTTGTTGCCTGAACCGCCATGTAATACTAACGGGATAGAGATTAACTGCCTGATAGTTTTCAGCCGTTCAATATCAAGTTGGGGTTGTTTTCCCGGTGGGTACAGCCCGTGCGAGGTACCAATCGCGATGGCCAACGAATCGACGCCCGTTTCGTTGACAAACTGCAGTGCCTGCTGAGGATCGGTATAAAGGATCTCTGCATGTCCGCCTTCGCCACTCCCTTCGGCAACGCCGATGGTGCCCAGTTCTGCCTCAACGGAAATGCCGGCAGCATGAGCAATTTCCGTAATGCGACGGGTGACGGCGATATTGTCAGCCAGTGAAAGGGCCGATGCATCGATCATCACAGACGTATAACCCGTCTGAATGGCGCGCATCACCTGTGCCAGGGTCTGCCCATGATCCAGATGAATAACCACCGGCACCGTTGCCCTTAAGGCAAGCTCACGAAGATAACCGATAAACGCGTCACCAATAAAGGCGTGCTCTTCAGGGTGAACTTCCAGAATCACAGGAGAACGCAGCGCTTCCGCGACATCAATAACGACCCGGGCGAACTCTGCCGACGCGATATTAAATGCACCCACACCAAACTGATGTTTCTGTGCAACGGCCAGGACCTCTTTCATATTCATCAACATCATTAAATCTCCTGTGCTGTTTCAGTAATGTCTTTCTTAATAAAACGAAGAATGAAGGCAGTCAGCAGGGCTCCGGCAGCGATGGCGACCAGGTAGCCCAGAATATTGGTGATGACATTAGGAATGAACATCACAAAGATGCCGCCGTGTGGGGCTCTGGAGGCACATCCCCATGCCATAGAGAGCGCGCCTGCAAGACCGGATCCCGCGACAATCGCCGGGATAACACGCAGTGGATCAGTGACGGCGTAGGGAATGGCACCTTCAGTAATAAAGGAGAATCCCAGCACATAGGTGACTTTGCCGGTATCCCGCTCCAGTACGGTAAATTTGCGTTTAAACAGGGTAGTGGCGAGCGCGATACCCAATGGCGGCACCATACCGGCTGCCATACAGGCGGCAATAGGCTCATAAATGCCGGTCGACATCAGACCGATGGCAAACATACAGACGGTTTTATTCAGTGGCCCACCCATATCAAAAGCCACCATCATCCCAATTAACAGACCCATAATGGCAGCATGGGTGTTACCCAGATTTTCAAGGAATGAGGTGAGGGCATCGAGCAACAGCTTGATCGGCGCACCGACCACCAGCAGCATTAGCGAACCGGTAACCAGAACGCTGAGCAACGGGACAATCAGGATTGGCTTCAGACCGGCAACCGCTTTGGGAAGGTTGACATAGCGGATGATGAGCAACGTGGTATATCCCGCCAGGAATCCCGCCAGCAGTGCCCCTAAAAAGCCCGACTCTGTCTGGATAGCCAGCATCCCGCCAACGGCCCCCGCAACCATCCCCATGTTGCCGCTGATCGATTTACTGATCCCCAGCGCCAGGATGGGTAACATCAGGGCAAATGCTGCCCCGCCGCCAATATCGGCCAGCATCTTCGCAACAGGATTAAAATCAGGATCGCCGGGTGTCGCAGCCGTTATCCCGAAAGAGAAACTGAGAGCAATTAAAATCCCCCCTGCCACTACAAACGGAATCATTAAATTAACACCCGTTATGAGGTGGACATAAACCTGTGAAAACGGTGATTTTTTCGTATCAATGACAGGCTGCGCCTCTCCCTGACTGACTTCCCGATGACGTATTGGTTTTAATGTCCCGGAGAGGATTTCATCAAGTAATCCTGCGGTGTCTCTGACGGCGCGTGAGACGGAAACCTGAATAACGTTCTTATTATGGAAGCGCGATAGATCGATGACTTTATCGGCTGCAATTAAAACCACATCGGCTTCCTGAATGTCTTTGTCAGTTAAAATATATTCACTTTCAACGGCGCCCTGTGTTTCAACACGTAAATCTATCCCTCTTTTACTGGCATTCTTTTTTAGCATGGCTTCTGCAAGGTAAGTGTGTGCAACGCCTGTCGGGCAGGCGGTAATTGCAATTATTTTCATAATAATTTCCTTATGAAGAGATTATTAACCACTGCTGATAATTAATGGGCAATCAGGCGTAAACACTGCGTTCTGACCCAGGGGGATGTCGGAGCGTGGTGTCATTGTCATGCCGATAAATAAACCTCCGGAGGCCAGTTTCTATTGATGGCTTAATTATTTCGAAAGGTGATAAATAAATAAGAGATGTAACTTTTATTGAATAAAGATCCTGTGTCAGTCGATGGCGGTATTATATGGGCATGTTTGTCAATAAACGTACCTTTGAGAAAATAAAACAATATGATAAGGGTGTTTTTGGAGGGAAATATTATCAGACTGATCGTCCTGTTAATTCTTTGACGATATCTTTTTACATGAAAAACCAAAAGATAAATGAATCCCAAACGGAAAACATTTATTCAGCGTCAGGAAGATTAACGGAGGGGGAAGATGCGTACCGGATGAGAGCGTTGTGCCTGAATGACAAGTCATAAGCTCGTCCGGGCTTATCTTTGTGTTTGCAGGAGTGCCCAGACAACAATCCCAAAGCCTTGCCGGAGATCGAAACGCCTGATGACAAGCGTGCCGCTTAAATCAGGCACAACTGAAACGACAGTGTACAGCGTGGACCTGCAGACAGGGCAGCCAGCCTTATTGACGCAAGGCTGGCTGCTCGCCGCATCTTTACGGCAGGATTAAAACGCCGGGTGACTGTTAAAAGCTTTCCCAGCTGGCATCTGCGGAGGCGCTGACTGGCGCGCCGGGAACGACACGCGGTGCTAAAGCAGGTGCGGCCCGGCTGACGCTGTTTTGTCCGGGAGAAAGACGGAACACGGCCACCGTTTTTTCCAGTTCGTCTGCCTGAGATTCCAGTGAACTGGCAGCAGCGGAAGACTCCTCAACCAGCGCGGCGTTCTGTTGCGTGGTGGTATCCATCTCGGCCATTGCCGTTGCGATCTGAGAAATGCCGCGGTTTTGCTCATCAGATGCGGCAGCAATCTCACCCATAATGTCTTTAACCTGGCTGACAGAACGGACGATCTCATCCATGGTGGTTCCAGCGCGTTCCACAAATTCAGAGCCGTCATGAACCCGATCCAGTGACTCGCTGATCAGCGTCTCGATCTCCTTAGCGGCCAGCGCGCTGCGCTGTGCCAGATTTCTGACTTCACCAGCAACTACCGCAAACCCTCGCCCCTGTTCACCGGCGCGTGCCGCTTCAACCGCCGCGTTAAGCGCCAGGATATTGGTCTGGAAGGAGATGCTGTTGATGACATTAATGATTTCGCCGATTTTGCCTGAACTCTGGCTGATGCTGTTCATGGTGACGATAACGTCACGAATGATCTCGCCCCCGCGCCCGGCATTCACCGACGCATCGGTCGCCAGCTGACTCGCATGGTGGGCGTTCTCCGCATTCTGTTTCACCGTAGAAGAGAGTTCTTCCATACTGGCAGCCGTCTGAACCACGGCGGCAGACTGTTGTTCGGTACGGGATGACAGGTCGGTATTGCCCGCTGCGATTTCCGCGGAAGCACGCGCCACGCTGCTGACGCCATCACGCACATTAGTGATGATGTTCTGCAGGCTGATATTCATTGCATCCACCGCCTGCATCAGCTGACCTAACTCATCGCCACGTGTGGTTTTCAGGGAGGTGGTTAAATCACCGCTGGCAATACGTTGCGCGGCGTTCAGCGTCTCTTTCAATGGCAGCGTAATGTTGCGGGTAATCCGCCAGGCAATCAGCAGGCTCAGGATGACACAGGTCAGTGCGGCAAACGCAATGCGCCACTCCGCCTGTTTGATAAATTCAGCGGATAACTGGGACTGGAAGGCAAAGGTATCGCCTACCGCCGCATTGAGACGCTCCGCCGTGGTGCTCAGGCCCGCAGATTGCCCTTTTTCTTTCTCTGTGGCATCAACATAGCGCGTCAAGGGCTCGCGCTGCTGTGCCAGCGTGCTGATCACATTCCGCGTGACCTCGTTGATATTGGGCTGGGCGAAACTGTCCAGTTGCTCACTCAGGGTGGTGATCGCAGTATATTCCTCAATAACTGCATTTCTGCTGGCCTCAGACGGCTTATCGAGAAAGGCTTTTTCAACATTGGTCGCATCAAACAGCGCAGCGGCCATGTGCATGACCGGCAGCGCCGCATCGGGTGTCAGAGCCATATCGAGTGATTCAAACTGATGCGCAAGCGCAATCAGGGTGCCCGGTTTAATGGCATCAAAGGCAGCGGATGTTGCCTCCGCAGACGCCACGAATTCCTCACGCTGGTTCTTATATTCGTTAAACAACTGACCAATCAGCGTGACTTTCTGCTGACCCATCTCATCCCATTTGAATCCTTCCAGCCGTTTATAAAGGGCATCTAACTCCTTCAGGGCCTGGACGTTCTGCGTGGCAAATTTAGGATCTTTGGTGTACTGGTAGAGGGTGCGATTAAGGCGGGCCTTGCTTAAGGTGTTCACCATCTCCACGGTAACTGTGCGCCGGGCAGAGTTGTCTTTAATACTGCGAAAACAATCGAAAGCGATAAAGGTAATGGCAAGGGAGGCAGCAATGACGATGATAAAACCAACGCCCAGTTTTTTCCCTATCTTAATATTGGAGATGTGTTGAGCAAGACCCATGAGGTTCACCTTTAATGAGGTTTCAGAAATAGAAAAAAGGAATTTAACTAATCTAAGATGATCTTCTTATCGACCAGGAGGGATGAATCTTTAATTTTATTTATGATTTCATGCCCCGCTAATTAATTCATCAGAAACTATTCTGGTAAGCAATCATCGGGTTTTACATCAGGAGTTTTAATACTTAAGGATTTGAAAAAATTACTGTTTTTTCTGTGTGTTGTTTTTTTTTTGAAATTATATGAATATTTGTTGATCCTGATCACATCTAAAAAGTCGTGGCTCGTAGTAACGCTTACTGTTGAAATGAATGATTTTTCATGGATAACTATTCAATAGTGCTAAACCAACCAAAAGCATTGCACAGGCATAAATGTCAGAGCCAAATATCGTGACTGAATTTGCTGCATAATCACTGCTACCGATTACGGGTCCTATCCGATAGAGTAGAAATTCGACTCTTAATGGTGAGCACAGCCAATGCCAGATTACTGTTTTTATACTCAGGGAAAACAGACCGTTGCCCTGGCACGATCAGACGTGAACCGCGCCGCTGATCTGCTGGCGCAGGGATATAAGAAAGAGGATGAGGAAGTGCATGCCGCTGATGAAAAGCAGGCTGCTGCGCGCTTTGCCGATATCAGAAAAAACAATGCGATTGATCGACATAACTTTCTGGCAGGTGCGGGCACGATGCCGTGGATCGGGGTGCTCACAGCGTTGGCTGCCTTTCTCTTCTGGCGTAAAAAATAGTCCTGATTCCAGGCAAATTTTCAGAAAATAATCGACCACTATCCAACTTTAACCGGGCACCGCATGAACACAGGACGTTTTGTCCGGGCGTTACCTTAAAAGGACTTATATGAAAACGATCATTCTGATACTGCTCTCTGTTGCTTTAGCAGGCTGCACGCCTCTTTCTCCCCGCGAATGTGAGAAAAAGACGGCGCTTGAAACCTGCAGCTTTAAGCGATCAGGTAAAGTAGGGGACAAGGATATTTATGGGCAGCAGGCGTCGGGCATCAAGAAAGCACTGGATGCCGCGCTGTCAGAGCCGCACGCCTGGAATGGAAAACGCTGTAATGCCCATCTGGATTTTAAAATTGATGGCACTTTGGATAATTTCATCGTCAAGGGGGGCGACAAAGATTACTGTAATGCGCTGATAGAGGCGGCAAAACACGCCAGATTCCCGGCGTTCACCGACCAGCATGTTTTCGATGTGATGGGATCAGCTCGCTGGAATATGGAAGGTCAACCCTGATCCTGGCTAAGTTCGTTTGATCATAAGTCCCGCCATCTCAATCGCGGGCCTTTCATATCTCACAGATAATGAAGTCACGTTGCTGTAATCTCTCATTTAATGCACTGCCCTTTAGCGGCAGAACCGCGATATCTGGTTAAAACGCCAAAAGCCCGCCCGGCGAAACCAGAGCGGGCTTTATTGACCGTAATACCCCCATTAACCCAGCTCACAGCAAATCAGTTACAGCTCGCACATGAGTGAAGGTTTTGTGCAAGCTGTCACAGACAGAACGGAACCTATCTCTGGCATTTCATCAAACACCCATGCATCCAACATTCCCCCGCATCACACTCCATTATCGCTTTACGCCTATATAGCATTTAACCTATATTGATAAGGAGATCCCGTGTGGATGATTAAAACGACGGAACGGTTTGATTGCTGGTTTACGTTGCTTAATGACAGCGACCGCGCCTGCGTGCTGGCGGCATTAATGGTGTTGAGGGAAAAGGGGCCGGGATTAGGCCGACCTTATGCGGATACGCTCAAAGGCTCCGCTTATATCAACATGAAAGAGTTACGTATTCAGAGCCGCGGCGACCCCATCCGCGCTTTCTTTGCTTTTGACCCGAGCCGCACGGTGATTGTGCTTTGTGCCGGCAATAAGGTGGGCAATGAAAAACGCTTTTATCGGGAGATGCTTCCGGTTGCGGATCGGGAATTCACACACTGGCTGAACACCTTTAACCATGAGGAGTAACGTGATGGGCAGAACGCTGGAACAACTTATTGCGGATGAAAAACCGGAAGTCGTTGCTGAAGCACAGGCAATGGCGACGGATATCTTGCTCAACATTCACCTTGCCGAACTGCGTGAGAAAGTGCAGAAAACACAGGTGGAAATGGCTCAGACGTTGGGCATCACCCAGCCTACGGTGGCAGGCATGGAGAAGCAGGGGCGTGACCTGAAGCTCTCCACGCTGAAACGCTACGTCAATGCAGCCGGGGGTAAGCTGCGGCTGGTGGTGGAGCTGCCGGACGGCTCGAACTACGGATTCGTGGTGTAAGCCACTCAGGCGGAAAAACCATCCCGCCCTAACTGAAAGCATCAATGCAAAAAGCCCGCTCAGGTTTCCCTGAGCGGGCTTTTCATATCATGGTGAGTCTGGTCAGTTCGACAAACGCAGGAAAAATGACTTATCAAAAAGGGTTACGATGTCTGATTGACCGGATTAGGGGTGAAAAGCTGGCAATAATTAAGATCTCGTTAATTATGTATCTCACTCGTATTGATAAATTCGATAGCTGTATCGAAATTATTCGCTAGAGAGAGATCCTTAACTGTTCTAATAATGGTAACGCCAGCAGAGATGAAGTTAAAGATAAGAAACATACACTGCATGTAAATAAAGAGTATTTGAGAAAATGTCTCCAGCGTCCGTATTGACAGCATTTCTATCTTTCGCCTGTTTCAGGGTGACGGTTCAAAGACTCTGCTATTTAAAGTCGATGTGATAAAGCAAAATTATAAAGGGCTTTCTAAATGTTTATTCGACCTCTCAAGTTAACCCAGCATGTTGATGTGCAAGGACCTGAAAATGCGCCAACCTTGGTGCTTCTGCATTCGCTAGGGACAGATTTGCATCTCTGGGATTTGCAAATGCCACGTTTGAGTGAACGTTATCGCGTTGTTCGGCTGGATATCCGCGGGCATGGATTAAGTGCGGTCGATTCTTTGGAGTTTTCGATGTCAGATTTAGCCGATGATGTCATCGCGGCTCTTGATTATCTTCATATCAACACGTTCTACGTGGCCGGAGTTTCGATAGGGGGAACAATAGCGCAATGGATTGGCTTCAGGATCCCAAAACGCGTACAGGGTATGATTATAGTGGATACGGCTCTGGTAAATGCTGCACCACCAGCACTCTGGCGAGCCCGGGCTGAGGATGTATTTCAGCACGGTATTGAACATCTCGAAATGGGTATTTTAAGTAAATGGGTAACCCCTAAATTTATCGATTCCCCCTATGCTGATGGTATGAAACAGATGCTACGTCGGACGACGGTCGAAGCGTTCGCGGGTTGCTCTTATGCTATTGCCAATACCGATCTAACCGATATGAATATTTCAGGGGTTAGGGCAGTAGTACTAAGAGGAAGTGAGGATCAACTCACACCGCCGGACTTTGCGCAGCGCCTTGCCGAAAAGCGAAATGCACAATTGCATACCCTACACGGAGCTGCACATCTGCCCAATTTTGAACAACCTGAAGCGCTGACTAATGAAATTATCTCGTTTATTGAGACGAGTAAATGATATTAAAAATACTCGGCAGAAAGTCTGATGCTTAGTGAGTTCAAATGTACAGGGTTAATGATCACCTCTGTCCTGAAACTCGGTAAAAAGTCTGGATAAGAAATGGAAAAAATAATATGAATCGTCGAATGTTTATTGGCGGAGGGCTGGGTCTGTGCACGGGAGCGATAATAATTCCTCCCTTATTCAAAGGGGTAATCAGCAAGAATGATCTACTAAAAATGGAGCTTGAGTGCGGAACAGTAACAATGCGTTTATTTTCCGACATCGCCCCCGGGCATGTAGAACGTATTAAAACACTGGTACAGGCCGGGTTTTATGATGGCATGCCATTTACGCGTGTCATAGAGGGTTTTATGGCCCAAACCGGTGAACCATCAAAAGAGATGCGTTTAAACCACCGGAAATTACCTGCCCTGGCAGCAGAATTTAGTCGTTTGCCGTTTGAGCGTGGCACTCTGGGTATGGCCAGGTCACGACATCCGCACAGTGCCACTCATCAGTTTTTCATTACCACTGCCAGAGCCCGTTATTTAGAACAAAACTATACGGTATTTGGCAAAGTGACAGATGGTATGGAGTTAATAGACCAGCTTCAATATGGGCACAGTGATACGGGGTCAGTTGTGAATCCTGAGTTAATAAAGAGCATAAGTTTCGCGACAGCAGAGTAGGTCAAATGAAATCTGCGGGCTTAATATTCATACGGAGAATCGATTAAGAATGCCCAGTATCACTCTTTACACATCTGAAAGGCATCGGTTAGATGCAGAATCATATACAAAATTTTCAACGGCTTTAGTAGCTCTTGTAAAGGAGATGTTGAAGGCGAAAGAAAATAATATTCACATTAGTTATCTCATTTCAGAGATAGGTTTTGGCACACCTATTTACTTTGAAGTACGGCTTAGACAGGAGCTTTTCCGTACGACATCCCTTATGGAGAAATTCATGCATGAGGTGGATCTGTTAATTAAGGAGTGGACGGGTATTCCAGCAAGGATTCGCTGTTTTTCTTTTGACGCGAGTAATATTTATGGAAAGAACTAAGGAGCATAACATGAAAACCAGTTTCCCTACAAGAGATCTGGGGGATATAAAGGTGAGAGCAATCAGCGATGGATATCTTGACGTCGGTTTTAACATGCTTTCAAATGTTGATGAAAAAGAGTGTGAGCGAATTCAACGCGAAGAAAAAATTAATGAACTGAACGCTGTTCATATAAATACCTTTTTAGTTAGCCGTAATGGGAAAAATTTCCTCATTGATAGTGGAGCCGGTGGCGTAAAAGGCTGGGGCGGCAAGTTAGTTGCTAATCTTGGCAGTCTGGGCATACAACCACAGGATATTGATGCTGTTCTTCTCACACACGCGCACCCTGACCATATTGGCGGGTTATTGAACTCTGAAGGTGAGGCTGTGTTTAGTAATGCGGATTTAATTATAAGTAGCAATGAATTTGATTATCTTGAAGATGACGAAGTTTTTTCCTTAGTAAGTGACAGGATAAAGGGTAATTTTCTTTTGGCGCGAAGTATATTTAAAAAGTATCAGAAAAAAATTCGTCTCATCGATCAAGGCGAGGTGTTTCCTGGTATTTTTGCAATCCCGTTAAAAGGTCATACCCCTGGCCACACTGGTTACCGGATTGAAGGTGAAAAAAATAGTCTTTTTATTTGGGGGGATATTGTTCATTTTCCGCATATTCAACTGAGAAAACCAGAGGTGGCAATAGCCTTTGACTATGATCCACAAATTGCGGCTGAGACGCGTGCGCGAATACTTGATGTGGTAAGTTCAGATAAGATTCTTGTCGGCGGTATGCATTTCGGTGAACGAGGTTTTGGCTATATTGAAAAATGTGAGTCGGGATATCGCATCATCAATAATGATTAGGTACTGACCAGTAAGTTAAAGATTTATAATTTTAAATAAATTATTTTATGAACGGCATCGCAGTAGTGAATGACTGACATTCAGCCCGTCTTTTTATATTGCGTTGCCGTGATTATTCCTGTGTATCGTTACCGCTATACGATCTGCTAAGAATTCTGATATATAATCTGTCTTGGGGAAAATGCTATGAATGCTGACATAAACAAAAAAATTAGTATTAATTCTATGGGTAGTGACTTAAATACGTTGCAGGGGAATATCTTCATCCCGAAAGAAAAAACAACTTTGCAGCTTAAACTGCCTTCGCTTACCGGCAGCAGGTTTTGGGCTGCATTGCTGGTTTTTTTATTTCACTCATCGCTACCCAGCGACCTCGCGCCATTTTCAGACCCGACTATTCAGCATTTATTTACCATGATTGTAGGTAAGGCGGGATGGCTCGGTGTTTCATATTTCTTTATTTTGAGTGGGTTCATTATGGTGTGGTCTGCGAAAAATCATGACACTGCGGGGGATTTTTATCTGCGGCGATTCGCAAAGATTTATCCTACTCATTTTCTGACCTGGGTTATAGCACTTATTATTGGTGCAATGAGTATATATCAGTATAAGTTATCGTTTTCTAATCTCTTTTTATTGAATACTTGGGTTGATGATGTGCATTATTTTTTTATAGGTAATCGACCGAGTTGGTCTTTGTGTATTGAAGCGATGTTTTATCTTTCCTTTCCCTTTATTTTCAAAGTAATGAAAGCCATACCTGAAAAGTATGATTTACGCGCATTAATCATTGTTACCGCAGCATCCTTATTGGTTCAAAGCTGCATATATTTTTGGGTTGAGCCGAACCATTTAATGGGGGCATTTCCAATTTCGCAACGCCATTTTTGGGTTTCATATATTTTTCCGCCTTCACGTATATTTGAGTTTATTGCTGGCATGTTTGCAGCCCGATTGCTGATGAACGGAAGAGCATTAATCCTCACGAAAAAAGTTTCATTTACTCTGCTTGCAGTTACGTACATGGGTTCCATGTATCTTCCTTATCAGTTCAGCATGAGTGTGGTTTTCATAATTCCTGTTTGTTTAGTGATCATTTCGATGGCGGCTGATGACTTAAAAAATAGAAATACCCCCTTAAACACGAAAACATCCGTGTGGTTAGGCGAAATATCTTATTCATTCTATATGGTGCATTTTCTTGTGCTTTTTTATTTTTTAAATCTGACAGATGGCAGAAAATATGACCTTGCCGAAGGTATTGCGCTTATTGCTGTTGCATTAGTTCTCTCGGTGTCGTGTGCCTCTTTTTTATATAAATACTTCGAAGTCCCCATGATGAAGCTGATACTGGAAAAGTGCAGGGCTAAGAGGCTAGGCATTCTGCCTGAATCTGTGTGAGGTGATAGAGAACATAAAACATGGGGTCATGAACTTAAGGGGTAGTTTAACGGCGAGCAGGAGAAAAGTGCAAATGTTGTATGCATGCTCTCCTGCTCTCTGTTTGTTACAAACTTTCCTAACAGGATGAATTTTAAAAATTAAAAATTCAGTAGCCGATATTATTTAATCGGGGATCCTGAAAAACTGAATTCATAACACCTCTGAATTTAGTGCCATCCATATGCGCTGAGTCAGTACGATAAACAAGCTCTATCTTGAAATCATTGAACTGGCCGTTGAGTTCATGGATTTTTATTTTACTTTGTACTTCACTACTGATTGAGCAACGTAGTACGAGCGATACGCCTTTACCAGCAGCAATGCTGGAGAACAGAACAGGGTAGGATCCACATTCAACAACGCGTTTAGGCGTGATTTGGCCCTCATTAAACAGAAAGTTGTAGTTACGGGTAGTCGTTGCGCATTTTTTACTACTCAGTAAAAAAACTTCTCCGTCCAGAACAGAGAGATCTTTTATTTCCGGATAGCTCTTCTCTGTAATAATAACAAGCTCACTTGAGAGTAGCGTTGAACGTGCGTGTTGCGTATTAGAAAATCCCGCTCCAATGATAACTGCATCAAACTCATTCTGTTCAAAAGCATTCAGCAAACTGATTGTGTTCCCAATTGAAATATCTATATTCCATCCCAGATCATGGCCAAGATCGATGAGTGAACTCACAATGTAGGGAGGTAAACACTCTATAATGCCAATACGTATGTTCAGTTGACTATTTTTTGAGTGCGAAATGTTGTTTTTACAATCATCTGCAAGATTTAATATTTTAAGCGCATACTCATAGAGTATCTGACCTTGTGCAGTCAGTGTGCAACCATCAGCTTTTCGGTCTAACAAAGTCACATCCAGGTTATCTTCCAGGCTCCTGATTCGGTGAGAAATGCTCGATTGCACTCGGTTAAGACGTTCGGCTGCCTGGGTTATGTTCCCTGTCTCCACGACTGTCACGAATGCAAGAAGTTCGCTTATCTTCATTTGAAACCTCATGCTTAAAATTGGTTTATCATCACAACAATTATTTATATTCTGTATTAATTAATTTGTCACCATGTTTACCACTTCTGTCTTAGAGAGAAATACACAAAGGGGGTTGCATTTTCAGATGGGAACGACGGCGTTATACACGGGATAGATATTAATCCTGGTTTGAAAGATTAAACGACAGATTCTGCTTTTATTTCGCCTTTTAATTCATTCTCATTTCCCTGACCTTCAGGCCTGCCTCAGATCTTATAAATATTCTGGTGGGCATCAATATTTTCGATGATCGCCTCGGTTTTATTCACTGGTTTTTTTATGCCATGACAATTACGATTTTAATAAGACGTAATGAGTAATCCTATATAAATCAATGAATTGTCAGTTTCTGTAAATTTCATTTAGTCATTGCATTAGGGTATTAATTATATTTAAGAGCATTCTTATTCATGTGTGGGGTGAGGTATGGGTTGTGCAGATTTTGATGAGGTAATGGTGCAACTGGTTGACTATGCCTATGAGCAGTCAACTTTTGATGATGAGACTTTACGTCTGGCACGTTATTGCCTGCTAGATTCGATAGGTTGCGCGATCGCTGCCGCTACTGATTCTGACTGTATGAGGCTGATGAAGGGTGCACAGTTCAGCAAGAATCGTGAAGGTGTGCCTGTAGCCGGTACGGCATTAAGACTAGGACCTGTTGAGGCCGCTTTTCATATCGGTTCAATGATTCGCTGGCTGGAGTTTAATGATACCTGGCTTGCTCAGGAGTGGGGACATCCATCGGATAATCTGGGGGCTATCTTGGCCGCCGCCGCCTGGCATAGCCTGGATGAAACCAGTCAAACCGTCGTTGATATGACAGCGATCCTGAATACGATGATTCGTGCCTACGAGATTCACGGCGTGTTATGTCTGTCGAACTGCTTCAATGCATTGGGGATTGATCATGTGGTATTGGTTAAAGTGGCTTCAGCTATTGCCTCAGCACAACTGATGGGCCTGTCGAAGGACCAGGCGTTGAGTGCGCTTTCTAACGCTCTCATCGACGGGCATTCGCTCAGAACCTACCGGCATGCACCCAATGCGGGAACACGCAAGTCATGGGCTGCGGGTGATGCTACGGCGCGAGGTCTGCAGCTGGCTCTTTTCGCTCAAACCGGAGAAATGGGTTATCCCAGTGCGCTTACAGTCAGTCGCTGGGGATTCGACGAAGCTGTTTTAAGAGGCAAGCCTTTTAATCTGTCGCGCAATTTATCGGATTTTGTCATTAAGAACATCTTATTCAAAGTGCCTAACCCCGCTGAATACCATGCCCAGACAGCTGTTGAAGCAGCCATTAATCTGCGAGCACGCTTACTGGCCGCAGGCTTCACCTCTGAAAGCATTGAGTATGTACGCGTTGAAACAACTCGACCGGCAATTCAGATCATCGATAAATCGGGCCCAATGAAAAACTCTGCGGATCGCGATCACTGTCTCCAGTACATGGTCGCTGTGGGGCTTCAAACCGGAAACCTGACTATTAAAGATTTCCACGAACCGCTTGCCACTGATCCGCAACTGGAAAAACTGCGGTTAAAAATTACCTGCACGGAACGCCCTTCATTTACTGAGAGCTATTACGATCCTGAGAAACGCGCCATTCCTAACGCCCTCTTCCTGAAATGTTATGGCATGGACGAAGAGCTTACAGAAACCATCGAATATCCGCTCGGCCATGTTCGTCGTCGTGAAGAGTGTTTCGACGCGCTGTTAACGAAATTCCATCTGAATTTGTCAGACAGCCCATTACGTGGCCGATCCCATATTTTGTCCGAGACCCTGATTTCCGAAACAAAGCTGGATGCCATGTCCGTTATCGACCTCCTGAAGATGTTTTCCTGGGATTAGGTCGCCTCTGAAACACATTCAATTAATCATTAAGCAGGGAGAAGTGAAATGAAAAAAGCAATACTGGTTGGCTGTGGAGCGGAGATAGGTGCAAACCTTCTTATTCAGAATAATCCGGAGAAAGATGGTTTTGCTATTCAAACAGTCGTGACTAATCCACCTTCCCTCGATAAACATTATCCTGAACTGCGCCCTATTGATGGAATCGTGGCACGATTGGCAATGGCATATCCCGGCATACAATCCCACGTATCTATTGTCAATAATGAAACGCTGCGTATCCATGAACGCGAGGTCCACTTTTTCTTTGGCGATCTTGGCAAAACGCTTCCCTCAGAAATAGGCCGCTTCGATATTGGCTTTATCGCCACCAGTAAGCTGGACATGGATAGGGATAGTCCTGTTGCCCGTAACATGCAGGAACTTGCGGACGTAGTTCTGGGCGTTGCAGAGGCCGACCAGTTGCCGAGTATCTATGGTTGTCTGGAAGATCTGACTCGTGATGATATCAATACAATAGAACGTAAAGTCGTCGACTCGGGTATGTATTGCCTGGGTTCCTGTCAGACCAATGGGATGCATGCCTCACTGCGCATACTTATTGATGCGCTAAGGGCCATCCACTGTAATGCTTCGCATATCCTTTCGGTGGAAACCGATATTGTGCATCCGGATACACCAAACGGTGTGCTCGGTACCCGTTCATTTGAGGGACGCTTGCAGGATGCACGAGATAATCTCCGTCCGAGTTTCTCACAAATAGCCATGAGTCAGGATAAAGTGATGCCCTGGGCACCGTTGGTGAATACAGTTTCATTACGCGCACCTGTGCATGCGCCTGGATATCAGATTAACCGTTTCATCGTCAAAGATGCTGGAGCATTAACCATCAGTCTGATTGAAGAGGCAGTTGACAGGGTTAACGGAACACATCCCCATGTTGCAGAAGCATCGCGAACGCCTCTGGGTAGCCGTGCCTATGCTTTTGAGCGTCGTTGCTCAACCATTCTCAGCGATCACAACCATTTGCTAATTCTCAGACCTTCCTATCTGGCAAGCCAGAATTTGAGTGAAATTATCATCCAGTCATTTGTTAACAACACTGTCGGTTACAGCGCTGTTGTCCGTGCCGTGGCACGGAGTATCGCATCAGGCCAGCCCGTTGCCACTTTCCGGGGGATTCAAAAATGACACGCTCTCATACCGTAGACTTCTTGAGTTCAGGCTTTGTTGTTAAGACAGCTATGTCCGAAAAGTTTAATGGAAAGCTGAAAGCAGAAGTCGAACAGATCCGTGCATTACACGATATTTACCCGGAACTCATGGTGCCGGTATTACATGATGGGCTGGCTGCAGGACGGCAATTCTATATTCTTGAAAAGATGGATTCCCTGCCGTTATCCAGAATCGTATTTGATGATCAACGCTCGTTGGCTGGGCGCCGTATTATCGTAAGGAACACACTGGAAAATATACAGAAGGCAATTGGTCTGGAATCAAAAACCTCGTCGGCCAGGACATACGATATGCCTTCCAGATTACTGGATGAGTGGGAAGGCACACGTTTCGCACATGACTTATTTGATAAACAAATTTTTCTTAATGGTGCGCGGTTCACTATCACTGCCCGCGAAGTCTATGAAAAAGCGGCCGAAATGGCCCGGATAGAAGAGTTCAGATCGGTTGAAAAAGCCCATTTCAATTTTCATTTCGGCAATGTGCTCTATAACGAGGAGCATGCTCAGACACGATTTATTGATCCGGACTTTTCAGTACGTGGTCTGGATCCACTTTTTGGCTTCTCCCGGTTTGCTTTTTCGTTCTGGCATGAGCTTGCGGCAGAAATAAAAGATGCTGTCAAAGTGGTGCCCATGGCTGATGCATTGATGTTTGTACTGGCTAAGCCAGATTACGGAAATATTCTCATTGAAATCCCGGAGTTGGGAGGCATTTCAGGTCTGCTGCCGTTGATGGGGGAAAGTCTGCGGAACCGATTCTACGTACTCACCACCTACTGTTTCCTGAGGAGCATACGCATCAATGGCAGTAAACAGTCCTGGAAAGCGCCTCGATCTCCTGTCGTCGCTAGCCCTGAAGAAGTCCTGATGCTTGGCCTGCTGACCTACCTCGAAGGAACAGTGGCTGAGGCGGCAAGCCTTTGTGCATAACAGACACTCACTTAAGGATATACGGCATATGTCGTTGGTTAGCAGTAGTACCTTAGAGCAAGGTTTTGACACGCCCAGACGCTATCTGGCGGCTGCGGCCATTCTGATAGGTGTTGTCATGGCAGCGCTGGACAGCTCCATTGTCAACATTTCCTTACCCTCTATTGCTGAGGCATTACATGTAGATTCAGCGTCGGTCATCTGGGTAACTAACGGCTATCAGGTTGCCAGTGCTGCAACAATGCTAATCTGTGCATCTCTTGGATCACGAATAGGGGAGCGGCGCTTCTATACAGCGGGAATGGTATTATTTACGCTAGCATCGTTGGGTTGCAGCCTCTCTTCAACCTTCGGCATGCTGGTCGCTATGCGGGTACTTCAGGGGGTGAGCTATGCCGTTATGATTAGCGTGGGATTGGGTCTCTATCGGGTTATTTTTCCACCAAATGCGTTAGGAACCATTTTAGGGCTTAATGCGCTGGCTTTTGCGGTGGGTACGGCCATCGGCCCTGCGTTAGGTGGCCTGATTATCTCCAGGCTCGACTGGCCCTGGCTGTTCTATATCAATATTCCATTGGGTGCACTTGCCATAGTGTTCGCGATCATCTCACTTGGCATTGATACTGAACGTGAGAAAGGCTTCGACTGGGCAGGCGCTGTCACTTCAGCGGCGGCTCTGGGCCTGATGGTTATTGCTGTCGATCAAATCGGGCGTTGGGATAGCCGTATACTTATATTATGCGGCGTTGTCTCAATAGTACTGATCGCTATCTTTCTCAAGGCGCAAACGCGATCTAAACATCCATTACTACCTCTGGATATATTTCATTCCCGACGATATTCATTCGCTGTCGTATCTTCATTTTCAATGTTTGTCGCTCAGGGGATGGCATTGGTAGGTTTGCCTTTTGTACTACAGCATGCCTATCACTATTCTGTACTGGAGTCAGCCTTCATCTTTACGCCCTGGCCGATTGCGGTTGCAATCTGTGCCCCTGTTGCTGGCAGACTGTCAAATCATTTAAATCCTTCCCAGATATCGACAGTGGGCGTGGTGATCTTTTGCATAGGTTTAGGATCACTTGCAATGCTACCCGAGGCAGCCACGATAAATGATTTCCTATGGCGTGTAGCAGTATGCGGAACGGGTTATGGACTCTTCCTGCCACCGAATAATAAAGAGATGTTTTCAAACGTTGCCGCGAAACGAACGGTAACGGCGTCAGGTCTGTTATCGACTGCCCGAACCGCAGGACAATCTATTGGTGCAGCGCTGGTTGCGATGGTTATAGCATTATTAAACGGATTAACGGATGGTGCAGATGCAAAGTTCGCCGTTTATCTTTTTGGGCTGGCCTGCCTCATCTCAGCACTCTCGTCCCTTACAAGCATGCTGCGTCTCCATAAATGATTTGTTGAATTGAATAATAGTCATAGAACGTGACATAGGAAGGCATGAAAACGACAAGGGTGCAGATGCAGATTCTGGTTTGATATCGTTCTTAGGATTCAGGGTTAGTGAACTGCCGGACGGCTCGCAGTACGGATTCGTGTTGTAAGCCCCCCAGATGTGAAAGTAACTGAAACATCAATGCAAAAAGCCCGCTCAGGTTTCCCTGAGCGGGCTTTTCTAATTCTGGCTCCTCTGACTGGACTCGAACCAGTGACATACGGATTAACAGTCCGCCGTTCTACCGACTGAACTACAGAGGAATCGCTTGAACGGGGCGAATATTAACGGCGCTGATCCCGCTTGTCAAAGCCCTGTTTACTGAATTGCGTTCAGATGCTCGTAAAAGCAGCGGATTGGTGATTTTTACCTGATTCTGATGGATTTTCAAACTGCCAACAGGATCTCACTTTGCGGGCATTTCTCAGCAGATGTTAGAGGCATGTCAAAGTTTTGTTGTTTGCCGATGTTAAAACAACCGTTTCAGTGCTTTTATGATAAAAATTTCAAAACGTGATTATATGGAATAAATAAACTGCTTATCATCACGGTCGTCATTATCGTCTGAAAGTGAAACGCTATTTTGAAGTTAACTGTTTGCAGATCAAGTGATTGTGAAAAGGAGTGGTCGATCACAAAAATAGTCAGAACATGAAGTCTTACCTCAAATTTCCCGAAACAGACGCCAGACAGGCTGGGTGAATGTAAAAGATATTTTTCATTCGCAGTCACAGCCGCTGAGCAAGTTAACAAATAAGAAGGGTCCCTATGAACATTAAAAAAACGATTGTCGCCTCACTGTTAGCCTGCATGTTACCTGCCGCGGTTATGGCAAAAGATATCTCCGTTGGCGTCTCGATGGCGCTGTTTGATGACAACTTCCTGACGATTCTGCGTACCTCAATGCAGAAAGAGATGCAGAAAGATGGCGTCAAAGGACAGGTTGAGGATGCAAAGGGCGACGTTTCACAGCAGCTGCAGCAGGTACAAAACTTTATCGGTCAGGGTGTTGATGCACTGATCGTTAACCCGGTCGACACCAACGCGGTGAAACCGATTATGGATCAGGCGAGCAAAGCGGGTATCCCGCTGATCTTCGTAAACCGCCGTCCAGGGGCTGAGCTGACGGGCAAAATGGCCTATGTCGGTTCCGATTCAGAACTGGCCGGACGCTTACAGATGGAAGCGCTGGCTAAAGCGATGAACGGAAAAGGCAACGTCGCCATCCTGATGGGTGACCTGGCGAACGAAGCGACCCGCGACCGTACCAAAGGCGTGGAAGAAGTCGCGGCTAAATTCCCTGGTATCAAAATCGTTCAGAAACAGACTGCCAAATTTACCCGTAACGACGCGGTGGATGTTGTCAGTAACTGGATGACGGCCGGTGATCAGATTAATGCCATCGCCTCCAACAACGATGAAATGGCAATCGGTGCGCTGCAGGCGCTGGGTAAAAACCCGGATAAAATCCTGATTGCTGGCGTCGATGGCACCCCGGATGCGCTGCAGATGCTGAAGCAGGGCAAGATGGTCGCCACGGTGTTCCAGGATGCGCAGGGCCAGGGTGAAGGCGCGGTGCAGACGGCGATCAAACTGGTGAAAGGCGAGAAAGTTCAGAAAATCATCAACATCCCTTACCAGCTGATTACCAAAGATAATATGGAACAGTTTGCTAACCGTAACCTGAAATAATTGTACCCGACCCAGCTGTACGGAGGTGATGTATGAACGCGTTTGCGCTTGAAGCCGAAGGCATCAGCAAGTTCTTCCCTGGCGTTAAAGCCCTCGACAATGTGTCGTTACGGGTGCGTCCGGGAACGGTACATGCCTTGATGGGCGAAAATGGCGCGGGCAAATCCACTTTAATGAAGTGCCTGATCGGGATGTATCGTCCCGATCAGGGCACGATTAAAATTAAAGGGGAGCCAGTGCAGTTTCAGGACACCATGGACGCGTTGCGTTCCGGCATTTCAATGATCCACCAGGAACTCAATCTGGTGCCTTACATGACCGTTGCTGAAAATATCTGGCTGGGTCGTGAGCCGATGAGATTTGGTTTTGTCGATCACGCCCGACTTAATCAGAAGACGCAGGAACTGCTTAACCGCCTGAATATCCGCCTGAAAGCCGATCGGATGGTGGGCGAGCTGAGCATTGCGTCGCAGCAGATGGTCGAGATTGCCAAGGCGGTCTCCTGGGATTCAGATATCGTCATCATGGATGAGCCGACCTCCGCGCTGACCGAAACCGAAGTGGCGCACTTGTTTACCATCATTCGTGACCTGCGGGAGCAGGGCAAAGCGATCATCTACATCAGCCACAAGATGGATGAAATTTTCACCATCACCGATGAAGTCAGTATCTTCCGCGACGGCACCTGGATTGCCAGCGATCAGACGGCGAAATATACCCGCCAGTCGCTGATTACCCAGATGGTAGGCCGCGAACTGACCCAGCTGTTCCCAAAATTCAACAACGCCATCGGGGAAGAGGTGCTGACGGTTCGCAATCTCACCTGCAAAGATCGTTTCACCGATGTCAGTTTCAGTGTGCGTCGGGGTGAAATCCTCGGCGTCGCCGGACTGGTCGGTGCCGGTCGCAGCGAGGTGATGGAGAGCCTGTTCGGCATGGAGAGCTTCGATAGCGGCGAGATCTTAATTGATGGCGTGCCGGTGACGATCGATTCACCTTCAACGGCGATTGAAAAGGGCATGGCATTTCTCACCGAGGACCGTAAAAAGTCCGGGCTGTTTCTGGTGCTGTCGGTGATGGAAAACATGAGCATCGTCAACATGCCGGAGTACAGCGGCAAAAGCGGTTTTGTCAGCCATGTGAAGATGGCGCAGGACTGCATGGACCAAATCCGTCGGCTCAATATCAAAACGCCGACCATGGATCAGATCATCAACAACCTCAGCGGCGGTAATCAGCAGAAGGTTCTGATTGCCCGCTGGCTGCTGGCACAACCGAAGATTTTGATTCTGGACGAACCGACGCGCGGCATTGACGTCGGTGCAAAGGCGGAGATTTACCGCTTGATCAGTGAACTTGCCAACCGTGGCGTAGCTATCATCATGGTCTCTTCTGAACTGCCGGAAATCCTTGGCATGAGCGACCGGGTGATGGTGATGCACGGCGGGCGTATAACCGGCATCCTCAATAAAGAAGAAGCCGATCAGGAAACCATTCTGTCGTTGGCATCCGAGTGAGGCGCGAGACCACTATGAGCAATATGAAAGCTACTGCCACCCCGGCAGCCCCGCAGCAACCCTCTTTTTTTGCCAGCCTGCGTCATAAATTGCCGAAAGATACCGGCATATTCGTGGTGATGGTGGGGATTGCGTTAATTTTTGAAATGTTCGGCTGGTATGTGCGTGACCAGTCTTTCCTGCTCAACACCAACCGCCTGATTCTGATTGTGCTGCAGGTGGCAATTATCGGGATCATCGCCGTCGGCGTGACCCAGGTCATCATCACCACCGGTATCGATCTCTCCTCCGGTTCCATCATTGCTCTGGCGGCGGTGGTGGCCGCGAGCCTGGCGCAGACCTCTGACAGTCTGTCGCCGATGTATCCGTCGCTGGTAAATATGCCTGCGGTAATCCCTATCGCGGCCGGGGTTGGTGTTGGTTTGCTGGCGGGTGTGGTCAATGGTGTACTGATTACCCGTACCGGTATTCCGCCATTCATCGCCACGCTGGGCATGATGGTGTCGGCACGCGGTCTGGCGCAGTATTACACCCAGGGCAACCCAATCAGCTTCCTTTCCGACGGCTTTACCTCAATCGGTCAGGGCGCAATGCCGGTGGTGATTTTCCTGGTGGTGGCACTGCTGTTCCACATCGCCCTGAAACATACCCGTTACGGTAAATATGTTTACGCCATTGGCGGCAACATGACTTCGGCGAAAGTCTCCGGTATCAACGTTAACAAGTATCTGATCATCGTCTACACCATAGCTGGTGCGCTCTCTGGCCTGGCGGGTGTGGTACTGGCGGCGCGTGTCAGCAGTGGCCAGTCGAGCATGGGGATGTCCTACGAGCTGGATGCGATTGCCGCAGCCGTTATCGGTGGCAGCAGCCTGATGGGCGGTGTGGGCCGTATCACCGGCACATTAATTGGCGCAGTGATCCTTGGCCTGATTAAAAGCGGCTTTACCTTCGTGGGTGTCGATGCGTACATTCAGGACATTATCAAAGGGATGATCATCGTGGCTGCGGTCTCTATCGACATGCACCGTAACCGCAAAAAACGTTAATCAGCAGGCGTTGCCTTCTTCCGCATGCGGGAGAAGGCAACGGTTGCTTTTTACCCGCTCATATCCGCCAGCGATAAGAAACCCCGCTGATAACGTTTACATTTCCCACCCTCTTCTTCACGCTTCGCTTCAGGCCCGGCAAGCCTTCATCAGGTGCAATGCGTTTCCACTGCACTAAAACTGTACAGCCTGTCATCACTTTTCTGCACGTCTGACTCGCAGCGTCTGCACTGTCACAGTGCGTCTGACACTGTCACTCTATCTGTTCAGGCATTCCTGATGCTTATTAACCCTTAAGAGGTAATCAGAAACGCTTATTTTCCGGGCCGTTAGGAAAAATCTGGCTGATGGATAGCGGGAGTCGTTTAAACCTGGCCTGCATTTTGCAAAATCTCTGTTATCAGGGCGATGGGATCAGACCCATTTCGCTATTCGGGGTGAGTGACGGAG